>CBDURX010000054.1:0-8423 GCA_965369485.1 uncultured bacterium
CCCGGAAAATATGCCGGCGCGGGGGGTCGTGGAAGTGTCCGCACTTCCCAAGGGGGCACTTGTCGCCGTCGAGGCTGTCGCGAGTGTCGCCTAGCCGCGTTGGTATTGACCGGGATATCACAAGATCCGCAAGCGAGGGGGAAAACGATGACACTGTTACTTTCGCGCAAGGATGTCGCTTCGGTCCTCACCATGAAGGACTGTCTGGCGGCGGTGGAAACGGCCTTCGGTGAGCTCGCGCGCGGCAAGGCCAACATGCCGCAGAGAGCGGTCATCAAGATCGAGGACCACAAGGGACTGTTCCTGGGTATGCCGGCCTACATCGGCGGCGACCTGAACGCCCTGGGCCTGAAGGTCGTCACCGTCTACCCGGACAACCCGGCCAAGCACGACATGCCGACGACCCTGGGCACCTTGATGTTCTGCGATCCGGCCACCGGCCGGGCCATCGCCATCATGGACGCCGGTTATCTGACAGCGGTGAGAACAGGCGCGGCGAGCGGTGTTGCCACCAAGTACCTCGCCCGCGAGGACGCCCAGACGTGTGTCGTCTTCGGTGCGGGTGTCCAGGCCAGAAAGCAACTCGAGGCGGTGAACATCGTCAGACCGTTGCAGAAGGTCTACGTGATAGACGTCGTCGCGCAAGCCAAGGAGAGTTTCGCCAAGGAGATGAGCGCAGCGCTGGACCTCGATTGCGTTCCCACGGAGGACGTGGAGAGCGTCGTGCGGGAGGCTGACATCGTTGTGACGGCTTCCAGCTCGCACGACCCTGTATTCGACGGCGACTGGCTGCAACCGGGCACGCACATCAACAACATCGGTTCCCATTCTCCCGACGCGCGCGAGCTGGACACCACCACTGTTGCACGCTCAAAGTTTGTGGCCGATCTGAAGGAGGCGAATCTGGCCGAGGCCGGCGACATCCTCATCCCCATCAAAGAAGGCGCCGTGACCGAGGACCACATTTATGCCAGCCTCGGTGAGATCGTGATCGGCGCCAAGCCTGGCCGCGAGAACGCCGAGGAGATCACCGTCTTCAAGTCGTGCGGCCTGGCTATCCAGGACGTTTCCACGGCGCTGGCTGTGTACAACGCCGCGCGCGAGAAGGGCGTGGGGGTGGAGGTCGACCTGTAGGATTTCGACTTCAGGTCCATGCCGCCGTTCGTACCGGCGCGCCCGATCCGATCTTTCTCACCGCCGGACCTCCACGGTCCGGCCACTGGCCTGGGCGAAGCAGACCTTCACCGAGGAGCTCCACCCGGCGCCCCGGTCCACCTGGAGTTCCAGCTCGAGGAAGGGATGCTCCCCCGCATCGGCATCCAGGGCGGGTTGACCGGCCAGGGGGATGTGACTGTCGGTGAGGGCCTGCCACTGTGCACTGGCTGCCCGTTTTCGGTGGGCGGTCACCGCCCACAGCCGGTAGCGATAGCGCGGCTCCGCTTCCGGATAGATACCGTGCTCCAGGCCCAGATCGTCCCAGACCAGTGTGCCCGTCCACGGGGCGACAGTACCGGAATCGGCGGTGATTCCGGTCCCGGGCCCGTTCTTGCGCCCGCTGTCACGTTCCCAGCGGAAGAAGTCCAGGGGAGGCACCCGGTCGAACCAGTAACGGGCGATCATGTCACGTCTGGTGGCCAGGATCCGGGTCACGTAGTCGGCGGATGCCGGGTCTATGTACCTCGCCTCCTGGACGATGGCCCGCAACTGATCGTCGCTAAAGGCCGAGACGATCTTGGCTCCCCAGTAACCATCCCGGTCCGTGACATTGGCGAAGGCCGTGTTGGGCTGCAGCGGCTTGAACTTGGCCGGGTGGTAGTGAGCGGTCTCCCAGTAACCTACCTCCTGCAGCCCCTCCGGGCGCTCCAGATAGCGCCAGGGATCATCATGTAGGCCGAAGGCCAGCATGCGGCCTCCGATGGCCGCGACATCGAAGGTGAACTCGTAGCCGAAGCGTCGGGTGGGGCCTCTGGCCCCGGTGCCGACGGTGGAGGCGAAGTCGATGAGGTAGTGCCTGACGAAGCGGTTGCCAGCTTCCTGCACCACCATGTCCAGACTGTTCAGCTGCTTGGTGTCGTAGTGGATCAGCCACGAGGCGAAGACGTACAGCCCTCGCAGCTCGCGCCGGTTCTCGTGAGCGATGCGATCGTTGGGGTCGTCTTTGCGGCGGCCCTTGTAGTCGAAAGGTCCGATGGGTCGGCCGTTCAGGTACTTGCTGGCCAGCGCCCGCCAGCGGCCGTCGGGCAGGCGCGTGACGTTGGCGAGGAGCGAGTCCACATCGGCCTCCGTCATGGGCCGCGGCTGCTGGTAGGGCAGCTGGATCGTGACGCCCTCGCCCAGGATCAGTTGCTGGCGACGGAAGCTGACCGAGTAGTCCCCGGGCACGTTGTAGCCTGCACCATATAAGATGCGGTTACTGATGATGCCAGCCGCCGTGGTCGAATTGAGATGGCCGGGTGGGTCGAACTTGATCACATATACGTCGCCCCGGGGATCACGGATGTTGAAGCCCGGCGTGACGCCTTCGCTTTTCGCCTTCACGATGGTCCACGTCGCACTCATGTCCGGACCGGTGAGGTCCAGAGGGCCGCGAGCAACTTCGTCCGGGCTCATCTCGAACAGACCGATGCGATTGGTGAACCAGCTGGAGTTGACGACCTCGTCCAGGCGGTTGATGTTGGCCGCCGCAAGCACGCGATCGCCACCGAAGAGCGAACCCACAATCCGGGTGATGCGGCCGGGATGGGTGAGCCGGCCCAGGGGGCGTACGAAGCTGTCAGTGTACGCGTCCCAGGCGACGGGCACATCCCGCTCGCGGATCTCGTGCTCCAGGTGGTTTTGATCGTGGTCGTACCACACTGTGGGTGTGTCGCGCAGCGGCTCGGCGGCCGGCGCGAGCTGTGGCGGCCAGATCAGCAGGCACATGAAGACCCCGCCGGCTAACTTGCCAGCCATGGCCGGCCAGCGCCAAGAGCGCCTGCGCTCAGCGCGCGGGTGTCGGACGGCGACCATAATAGAAGATGTTGCGGAGGTACTGGAACACCTGGTCCGAGCGCAGCCGGACCTTGAAATCCTCGTTGCTCCAGGCGAACTCCAGACGGCTGACATATTTCTGGTTCTCCCCCAGGATTCGCAAGCCTACACCCCAGCTCAGGGTCAAGTTGCGCAGGGCGATCTCCTGGAGATCTCCGAAGACCTGGCCCACGTCGCAAAGCAGATATACGTCCACTCCGGTGCCTGTGACCTCCCGTAAAGCCCAGCCCGGCCAGCGGTACTCGGCGTTGAAGCCCAGCATCCCCTGGTCGCGCCAACGATAGTCGATGTAACCACGCAGCAGATCGGGATCGTCGTTGAAGTAGAGCCGCTGGAAGTCCACGCTGCCGTCGCCCACTGGTTCGATCCAGGCCATGAATCCTCTGAGGCCCAGCGCCCGTTTGGTGTGCCACAGGGGTATGAACTGCTGCAGCTCGCCTCGAAAGGTCCAGTAATCGGCGCCCACCCCGCTGGTCTCGGTGAAATACTCCACCCGTAGCCGGCGGATGCCGCCTCGATCGGTATGGGCCAGCTCGTTCGTGTCGTCGTGCCGCAACACGAAGCCGAAGGCCAGGCCCCGGGACAGTCGGTCGTAACCCGACGGCAAATTGTCGGCGAAGATCTCCTCGATGGATGGTTCGTCGTCGGAGAGGGGAGGACCCGCATCGATGGCATTGTAGGAGGACCGCAGGCGCAAGGATCCGTGTGTGCCCAGCGGCACGACATAGGCTGCACCCAGCCACGCCGATCTCTCGGTGTAGAGGGATTCGCTGCCAGCGGTGGTCTCGGGGCCGAGCCCGAAGTAGCGGGCATTCCCCCGGCGGCGATAGCCTATTCCCCAGTCGAAGTGTTGGCCGAAACGGGAGCCGTAGTAGATCTTGAAGGTGCCCTCGCCTCCGAACTTGAGGCCCAGGCGCACCTGACGCCTGGGATCGAGGAACTCGTTGTGATAAAGGGTGAAGGCGAGTTCAAACTCGCTGAAGCCGTTGATGATGGGCGTCACCGTCAGCCCGTAGGGCACATCCTTCTGCCTGAACGCCCTTTGCAGCCACTGTCCCACGTCGAGGTTTGCGAAGCCGTAGAGCCCCTTGCCGATGCCGTCGTTGATCCATCCCAGGGGGTATGCAACGACCTGCCAGGGAAAGACGATGATCCTCTCCCAGGTGGGTATCGTCACATCCTCGAAGCTGCGCTGGACCGTATCGGCGAGGGCGGGCACATAGCCCCAGCGGCTGAGGCCTGATCCGTCGTGGCGGGTCGGCCCCGGAACACTCGTTTCGCCAGCCGACTCTGCAGCCCTCTGCCGTTCCGGCTCTCCAATAGACGGTTTTGCCGCGAGAGCCGATGCAGCGAGGACGGGCGGTGTGAGGACGGGCGCCGTGAGGATAGGCGCAGCGAGGACGGGTGCTGCGAGAACGAGCGTACCCAGTAAGAGTGTCACGACAACGCGGAGGTGCCTTATCGGTAGCCGCCTCGCGAGCAGTGGGGGATAGAACGAGAAAGGGGATCGCATCATCGGGACCGAACCGTCGGGGTCAGGATGACATTTAGGCGCAGACCGCCATGGACAAGAATAAACCAGGATATGAGATCCTAGCACCCATTTCCCCAAACATCTACAGGGAGGTAGCGCCGGAACGAAAGGCAGGTGCTGGGATACCGGGAAGCAAAGACCAGCAGGGCTCTACCGTAAGCTCTTCAGCAGTGCTGGCAGTGTGACAAAGCGTACGGTGACGTCTCCGAAACGGAGTTGGTAACTTCGGTCCAGATCGTGAGCCACGACGTAGTTGTCACCGTTAGGGTGAAGCCGGCGAAAGGCCAGGAGGTTCTTCGGGTCGAATCCGTCAGCCGACCACTTGCACTCGATCGCCGCCGGTTGGCCTCCCCGCTTCACGTGCACGAAGTCGATCTCGTGCTTGCGTTTGTCTCTCCAGTAGTGGATACGCCTGGTCTGGAGCACGCCGTGGATCTCGTTCAAGACGAAGTGCTCCCACAGGTAACCCATGTCGTCAGTCCGCAGTTCGTTCCAGCCACGGTGGTAGCAGACGAATCCGGTATCGAAGCCGTAAATCTTCGGTGCGGCGACGATCTCTGTGGGCCGATGACGGCTGAACGGCCGGATCACATGGGCGACATGTGTGGATTCGAGCACGTTGAGGTAGTTCGAAATTGTCGTGCGGCTGACTTCGCAAGGGCGGGCGTACTTCGTGGCTTCGAAGATACCGCCACTCTGCGCCAGCAGCAGTTCGACGAAGCGCTGGAACGAAGCGCGCCGCTCCAGGCGGAACAGCTCTTGGATGTCCTTCGCCCAGTACGAGTCGATCCAGTCCTGAAAGTCCCGCTCGGGTAATTCCGACGCCATGAAGAACGGTGGCAACCCGCCACGCAGTAATCGATAGGGTAAATCATCGTCTCCGAAATCCCGCAGGTCTGCGGTGATCATCGGCGTCAGCCAGATATCCCTCTTTCTGCCGGATAAGGTGTCCTTGAACTTCGAGGACGCGCCAAGGGTCGATGATCCCGTGGCCAGTACGCGGGTTTGCGGAAAATAGTCCGCCGCGATCTTCAGAAGCTGAGACGGATTCTGTAGACGATGGACTTCGTCGAGGACACTTCTGCGACCCTCGAGGCCCTTCAGGAATTCCTCGGGGTCTTCGAGCGACCGTCGTGTTCTGGGGAGTTCACAATCGAAGTACTCGACGTTCGACAAGGAGCGGCACAGGTAGGTCTTGCCTACTCGCCGGACCCCCGACAGCCAGATGACTGACTTTTCACGCCAGGCCGCTTCGATTTTACTGATCCAGAATCGTCGATGTACCATATGCAACTAATATTGCATATAGTGACACTATATGCAAGCGTGATTTCATGTGGGACATAGCTTTTGACGATCTATCCACGGGAATGGCCTGATTTCATGGTGTCTGCATGTAACTGGATTTATTTCCTACAATTACAGGGCCAGATGCCTTCTTTGCCCCCACTGATCCCTCCGCTCCCTCCATCTCCAGGATCGTCAGGAATCCGTCAAGGCCTCCGCCTCAGCCACCAGCTCGGGGCCCAGGGCTTCTCGCAAGGGCTCGAGGTGGTCGGCGTAGTGGCGCCAGCGGCCCACGGCCGAGCGGTACAGGCCCCGCCGCACCTGGACGCTGCTGGCCGTCCGCACTGCCTGGTTGCTGCGTTGGAAGTGGTGTACGGTCTCATCCCACTCCAGACCGCAGAACTCGATCAAGCGCCGGCTCTGCCCCTCCTGGTCGGTTACCAGTTTTTCGTAGTCCACTTCCAGGATCGGCAGGGGCAGGACCTGGCGCCAATGGTCCATCAACAGCCGGTACTGCCGGTAATAGAGACCCAGACTCCGCAGGTCGTTGCGGTAACCGTGGCCGGTGGCAAAGTCGGTGGTAAAGCAGGACAGACAGGTGTCCAGAGCGTTACGCCGGACGTGGATCACCCGGGCACCAGGTAGAAGCAGGGCCACCAGTCCCAGGTACAAGAAGTTCTGGGGCATCTTGTCCACTACTCGTGTGGCGTTGTCTCCCAACTGACGCAAGTGGACCAGGTACGCAGCGGCAGCCTGCTGGGCCTGCTCGGCGGTCAAGCCGGCAGCCACGCGTACCAGGTCCGTTTGCCCCGTCCGACCGGCAAGCTGGCGGACCAGCCGGTCCAGGTCCGGCAACTCTCCTGCCCCGAAGGCATGAGGATGGCTGGCGATGATCCGTTCCAGCAAGGTGGTCCCCGATCGCGGCATGCCCACCACCAGGACCGGCAACGGGTCGTCCTGACCGAGACCAGCGCGCTGGGCGAAGAACTGCCGGTCGCCCACCTGGCGCCAACTGTCCACCTGGTGGGTCAGGTCCGCGAGGCGGAAGTCCCCTCCGCGCAGCCCGGTACGCAGCCGGTTGGCCGCCGCGAAGTGGGCGAAGGCCGCGCTGTACCGACCGGCATCGTCATGCATCTTGCCCAGGGTGAAATGCAGCAACATGGTGTCGGCCGCGGGCAGACTACGCCGGTCTGCAAGCTCTTCCAGAGAACCGAATCGAGGATCGTCCGGGGCGGTTCGGCTCAACTGGGCCAGGTGATGGTGGGCCGCCACACAGGTTGGATCCGACTGCACCGCTAGCTGGAAGGCTTCCCGGGCTTCCTCCGCGTCCCCGGTGCCCCGGTGCAGGATACCGAGGCTGACCAAGGCTGCGGGGTAATCCGGCCGCACCAGCAGGGCTTGCTTGAGACAGGCCCGGGCGGTGTCGGTCCGTTCCATCTCGTAAAGCACTACTCCCAGGCCTCGCAGGCCCTCGGCGTTGCGAGGATCCATATCCAGATTTCGTCGGTAGCTGGCCAATGCTCGGTCCAGGCGACCGGCCTTGCGGTAGAGATCGCCCAGGGCGCGGTGGGCGCTGGCGTGCTGATCCTTGGCGTCCTGGGGAGCCAGGGTCACGGCCCTTTGCAGGTGATCCTCGGCCGCGGCAAATTGCTCCTGGCTGTCCAGGACCACACCCAAGGTCAGGTGGTATGGAGCCTGGTCGGGACTGGCGGCCACCGCAGCCTGCAGGTAAGAGACGGCCTCCTTGTTGCGTGCCGTGCGAAAGGCGATCACTCCCAGCATGTAGAGGGCTTCCGGGTGGGCGGCTCGTCGTTTGTGTAGACGGCGGTACAGAACCTCGGCCTCGGCCAGGCGACCACTCTTGTACAGGGCCAAGGCCTGGCTGAGTTCGGCGTTCGGGTCGGTTCTGTTCATATGGTTATCCTAGGTCGACCTCAGCGCGACCTGTCCCGTCGCGGCCGAGATAGCCTCTTGCGCGCCTTTTCCAGGAGTTTGGTTGCATCAGCTTGGTACTCGGGATCGTTGGGGTCCCGCAAGGGCAACGAGAGGGCTACTTCGAACTCGTCGCTGGCTTCCTGATACCGCCGCATTCCCATGTAGGTGATGCCGAGCTCCAGGTGGTGGTGAATGTGTTCGGGGGCGGCGGCGATGGCCCGCTGGAAGTAGTCCACCGCCTTGTCCACGCTGGCCCCTTCCGGGATGCCGCCATACAACACCTTGGCTGCCACTTTCAAAAACGGGCTGAGAGTGGCGACCTCACGGTTCCAGCGCGCCAGGACGTGCAGCGCGCGGTGGTTCTGCGGGTCCAGTTCAATGGCGCGCTGGGCCTCGTCTCGCACCTCCATGCCGATTTCGATCTTCTTCTTACCGCCGTGAAATAGTGCCAACCGCCCCACCGCGATACAGAGGTATGTGTGTCCCCAGGTGTCTGCGGGATTCAAGGCCACGGCGCGGCGGGCGTGGAGAGCCCACGGACCTCTTGCTCCCGGACCGGACACCTTCTCCAGCCACCCGTTCGCCTGAGACGGATCGTCGAGCCGAAGATGACACATCCCCACCTTGTAACGCAATT
>CBDURX010000055.1:0-8294 GCA_965369485.1 uncultured bacterium
CACCGGGCAGCGGCACGGCATGACCGTGATCGGCCGCTATCTCGCCCTGATCAAGTTCGAGCACACCCTGTTCGCCCTGCCGTTTGCCCTGTTGTCCTTGCTGGTGGCGGCCGGCGGGACGCCGGCGCCGCGCGTGCTGACGTGGGTCCTGGTCGCCATGGTGTCGGCTCGTAGTGCGGCCATGGCCTTCAACCGTCTCGTCGATCGAGAGTTCGACCGCCGCAACCCGCGCACTCGGGAAAGGCATCTACCAACCAGCGCGGTTTCGGTGGGGGGTACGGCCGCATTCACCCTCGTCGCCTCCTTGGTCTTCCTACTGGCCGCCGCCCAGCTCAATAGGCTCTGCTTCGCCCTGTCTCCCGTGGCCCTGGCGGTCATCCTGCTCTACTCCTACACCAAGCGGGTGACCGCGGTCTCCCACCTCGTACTAGGATTGGGTCTGAGCATCGCACCGGTAGGGGCCTGGCTGGCAGTCACCGGAAGGTTCGCGGCGTTTCCCCTCTGGACCGCCGCCGGCGTCCTGTTCTGGGTGGCCGGTTTCGACACCATCTACGGCTGCCAGGACGTGGACTTCGACCGCAGTGTCAGCCTGCGCTCCCTGGCCGCCCGCTACGGGGTCCGTCAGGCCCTCCGCATCTCTCGGCTCTTCCACATTCTGGCGGTCGCCTGCCTGGCGATGGCCTTCACTTGGCCGGAGTTCCTGGGCCCGGCTTCCTGGGCAGGGGTGGGGATCATGGCCCTGCTGCTGATCTGGGAGCAAATGCTCGTGCGGGGTGGTGACTTGCGCCGCATCGACAGGGCGTTTTTTACCATCAATTCCTGGATAGGGATGATCCTGCTGGGCTGCGTGGCCGTGGATCTATACCTGCTCTGACTAACCTTACCCCTGCCAGGATGATTGAATCGCTTCGCGTCCCCGGTTTCCCACGATGCCTCCCTGTTGCGAATGATTTCTCAGTAAAACACTCAAGGCCTTATGACCACCAGCCGATAGTACATCAAATCGCGGAGCCATCTGAGCGGAGAGGGATGAGCTTCAAGGTTTGAAACCCGGGTTTGAACCAGGTAACGAAAGGAATGGGAGCAATGCGGTTTTGGAAAGGTATCCTGGTGATGGTCGCTGCCATGGCTCTGGCGGTTCCCGCCGTGGCCCAGCAGCCGGCCGTCGGCGTCTTCTTCGATGAAGGTGCCACACAGCAGTTCGCTGAGTTCGAGGGCGGCACCACTCAGTTCCACACGGCCTACGTATTCGCCGTGAACCTGGACCAGATGGTCGGTGGCATGTCCTTCTTGGTCGAGCTGGATACGGCCATCCATTTGATGACTACCGAGTACCCCAACGCGATCAACGTCGGCGATCCCAAGGACGGCGTTGGTATCGGCTTCCAACAGTGCCGGCCGGGTTGGGGCGGCACCCCGGTGATGGGTTGCATCATGACCCTGTGGACGGGCACGGAACTCGTCACCAACGGCGAGCTTCGCGTGGTTGCCCACCCCCATGAGGGTGGCATCATGATCTCCGACTGCGATGGATACTTGACGCCCGTGAGCGGCTTGACCTCGTTCCTGAGCATCACTGTCGATGACGAGGACACCAGCTGGGGCGCCATCAAGGCTCTGTACCAGTAGATGCGGGTCCGGCCCGGGTAGCTCGCCTCTGTCACAGAGAAGCGGGTACCGGGTACGAGGACAGGATCGAAAGAGTGGGTCGAGCCGGCCGTCATACGCTGGCCTTCACCACCGACGCGATAACCGGGGAGGCGACGACCGTCGCCTCCCCGGTGCGTTTACTTCCACCGAGTCGTTTCCACCGAGTCATTCCTGCCAGATCACTCACGCCATATGATGTGAAAGCCGTAGGCGGACTCCACCACCTTCGAAATCTGACCCTGACGCAGCTTGAACAGGGCCACCTCGAAGACAGGTGCGAGATAGCCCGGTTCGACCACTCCGAGGTCGCCGCAGCTAGCCTTGTTGTTGGGATCGTCAGACCATTTTTGTGCCAGATCACATAGATTTACATCCTCGGTCAGCGCAATCGAGCGCACCTCCTTGGCCAATTGCCGGGCCGTTTCCTTCGAGCGGCCGACCCCTCCGGAGACGTTGACGGCGTCCCGCCAGGCGATCAGGATGTGGTGGGCGTGCACGCGGCGGATGGGGTGCCGCTTGACGACGTGGAAGCCGTACTCGGTTTCCATCACGACCCCCGTCTGACCAAGCTTCATGCTGTTGACCGCTACCTCGAAGGCGATGACCATGTCGCCGCGCTGGAAGATGCCCAGGTAACCTCCGGTATCCTGGGCGGCAGGATCCTCGGAGTACTTGCGTGCCAGTTCCGCGAAGTCGGCCCCGCGCTCGCGAGCCAGCACGGCGATACGCCGCGCCAGGTCCTCCGCCTCGCTGCGAGATCGCGTTACGTCGGGAGGGTGCCAGGTGCTATCCATGTGGGTGATGAGGATATGCGAAGCGGACAGCTCCGCGGGGAACCGCTCCCCATCTGCTCGGGCGCCACTTTGGCTGGTGCTGACGCTGCTGTTGCCGCCGACTCCGTCACCGCCATCGGTTCCGTAACCGCCATTGTCTCCGTCACCGCCGCCGCAGCCGCTGAGCATCAACAAGAGCCCGCAAATCCAGATAACTGTCATTTTTCTCGCCAACACGCCTAGTCACCTCATCCGGGCAGGAAACCAATCATGCCGTGGCTATACCGGACGATAGAACACCTGTGATCGTTTTTGTTCCCAACCTGCAGTTCGAGGGGAGTCCCGTGACATCCACGGACACCATCCCTTCCAGCGAAGTACCCGTGCTGGACGAGAGCCGGCTCCTGGAAGCCTTCGGCGACGATCCGGAAATCCTGGTCGAGCTGCGCGATCTCTACGTTCAGCACTGTCCCCCGCTCCTGGAGGAAATCCGCGTGGCGTTCGAGAGCGGCGATGGCCAGGCCGTCGCCAGTAAAGCTCACAGCCTCAAGGGCGCCAGCGCCACGTACGGAGCCTTGCGTGTCTTCGAAACCTGCCGCGTCATC
Organism: uncultured bacterium; assembly: GCA_965369485.1. Classification (GTDB taxonomy): domain Bacteria; phylum Krumholzibacteriota; class Krumholzibacteriia; order LZORAL124-64-63; family LZORAL124-64-63; genus CBDURX01. The sequence goes on from CBDURX010000055.1 coordinate 3,029, forward strand.
GAGATGCTGGCCAAGGCGGGAAATCTCGCCGCGACGGGCGAGCACATCGAGCGCCTGGCCACGGAACTCACGGAGGTCATCGTTCACATCGGTCGCCTGGGTGGTGAAAGCTGAGCAGCCTTACTCCTCCTCCGTGAACCAGGATCATTCCTTGCTCGTAAATTTCGGCAACCCTTTGCTCTTCAAGATGCGTCTGGCCAGCAGATGGTAGATCTGCAGCTCCCAATCCACAATGCCTGCCCGCATGTGCATGTGACGCAGATAGGTGAGGAATTTCCGCAGTTCGAAGTCACTGTACGCGAGAGCCTCCATGGCCTGGGCCAGGTGAGCGTACATCATGTCCAGTTCGAACTGGGTCGGGAGCTTGGTGGAGCGGTGTGGGTGGCACACGTACATCTCCGGAGGGCGGCCCCGGCGAGTAACACCGGTCAGGCAAGCCTTCCTCAGCTCCCAGGCATAGAGCATGACGGCCTGGGCCAGGTTCAATGACGGTTGGGAGGTGGCCGTGTCGACGGTGGAAAGATAGCGACAGACGTCAGTTTCCTGGTTGACCAGCCCGACACGCTCGGTCCCGAACAGCAGGACCACGGTGCCGTCCGCCGCGTGTCCCAGCAGGCGATGGGCCAGCTCGTCCGGCGAGAGCAAGGCGTGCTTGCGCATGGCTCGCTTGCGGCTGGTGGTGCCCGCCACGACAATGGCGTCGGAGATGGCCGACTCCAGGTCGGTCACGATCTCGGCCGCCTCCAGCACGTCTTCGGCCCCGTGAGCCAGGGAGCAGGCCGTGCGGCCCTTGGGGTTCAAGGGGTTGATAAGCCGCAAGCGGCTCAGCCCCATGGTCTTCATGGCGCGACAGGTCGCTCCGATGTTGCCGGGTTCGGTGGTGTGGCTCAGGACGATGACGATGTTGTCGAGAAGGGGATCGCCAGCCGGAGCCCCATCTCGCGCATCCGGCCTGGGAGTCTTATCGCTCACGGGCCTTACGCACCCCCCTCCGCGCTACTTTGTCAGCGACACCTTCGTGGTCGACACGTAGCCACTGTTCTGGCCGATAACCCTGCCAACTCCCTGGCCGGTATCCCGTCCGGCTGACTGGGTGGCGGCTCCTTGTCCGATCACTGAAGCCCTGATCAAGTAGACGCCGCTGGGTGCGTGGTGGCCATGATCGTCCGTGCCGTTCCAGCTGACGCGGTACTGGCCGGCCGTCTGGGAGAGGGACGCCAGCGTGCGCAGTTTGCGCCCGCGCAGGTCGAAGACTGCCACCTCGGTCCAGCCGGCGATGGGCAGGTCGTAGGAGATGGTGGTGACCGGGTTGAAAGGATTGGGCCAGGCACGGAGGGTCAATCCCGGCAGGGCGGGCCGTCCGTCATCGCCGGGATCTTCACCGACCGCGTTCGCCTCGTCGGTCAGCAACCACCAGGTCGCATTCATGAAGAACTCCCGGTTGTTGCTGCCCGGCTCGAGCCAGTTGTTGGCGTGAGGCTCGCTGCCTGTGCCGTCGGCACAGCTGGACGAGTCGCCGTAGCCCATCACCTTGCCGCTTCCGTAGCGGGACCAGGCCGCGATGTTGACGTCGGGATTCCCCGTGTCGCCATCCTTCCAGATATGGCCGGCCACATCGCTCAGGTATGGGTTGGCTGCCGGCCACAACGCCATCACGTTGCCCACGTGGTAGATGACCGCCGACACATCACCTGCCAAGCCGTGGATGATGGGATTGGAGGGGTCACTGTCAACGTTACTGAAGGTGCCGGTGATGGAGTTGTTCCCCTCGTCCTTCACGTGGAAGTGCAGGCCGAACAAGGCGCCGCAGAAGGTCTCGGGGTCACTGCCCGGGGGATCGGTGATGTGCGGTTGTGAGTAGCCGCCGAAGATGCTGGCCGAGTCCCAGCCGTTGCCGTTGCGGTCGCTGCTGTTGTGGTTGGCGATGACGAACAGGCTGCCGCCATCGAACACGAAATCGCTGACGGCGGCGATCTCGTCGCTGGTGAACGGATTCTGGGGCTCGTCGATGATCAGCAGGTCCACACCCACGAGCTGGGATGCATTCAAGGGTGACGTGTTGCTGCGAAGGGTATGGCCGGCCAGGTACAGCTCGTAGGCCCAAGACGAGAGCTGACCGCTCCAGTCGCTCTCGCTGTGTGGATCCGCTGGCAGCGGGAAGGGGAAGTTGTCGTCGATGCGCCAGTTGCCATCGTCGCCGGCGTCCTGGGCGTGGGCGTGATCGAACAGGATCACCTTGCCCGGTACGACCTCTCCTTGCACCCAGACCGCGTGCACCACCGTCGGTGCGCCGGCCGGATCGGTGGCGATGGCCCCCGCGTCGTCCTCGGCCGTGATGTAATACTCGAGCAGAGAGTCGCCTTGCAGATTGGGAATGGTAGCGCTGTAGAAATCGCCCGCGCCACTCATGACCAGCTGCGTGTAAGAGCCACCGCTCTGGCGCCAGTAGCAGAGAACCTCTACCACGCTGCCGTCCGGATCGGTGACGTTGGTCTCGACCAGCAGATCGTCACCCGTCTGGGGTGCGAGGGGCGTGTGCTGGGTCCCGGTGATGACCGGCTCCTGATTCGAACCGCCGCCGCCGTTGTCGAAGTACAGCTCGATGTACTCGTAGACGTAGTTGCCGCCGCCGGAAGCGTCGTTCACCTCGGTGATCACCATGCCGCTGAAGACGGCGTCGGGTGGTTCGACTCCGGAACCGGGCGTGGGGTTGGTGTCGATGGAGGTCCAGGGTGCGGCTTCGGGATCGTCGCGATGGTAGGTGACGAAAGTGGTCGTGATGGCGGGGGTGGGGCCGTCCACTAGGCCACCGCTGGCGTTGTAGAGCTCGTAGACCTCGTCGCCGTTGATCATCGGCACGACGGGATTACTGACGGAGTTGGTGAGGTAGATCACGTCGGGATCGAGGGTCACTCCGTAGAAGGACTCGAATGCGGCCTGGGTCGCGAACCGGCACAGGATTAGGTAGCCACCCGGCTGGATGATGGTGCCTACGGGAATCGTGTAGGTCTGGTTCGAGTCGTACTGGTAGATCTGCCAGTCACCGAGATCGAGGGGCTGGGCGGCAACTGGAGATGGCGACAGGGCGAGCGTGCTGGCGGCCAGGATCGTCAGAATCGCCGTCACTATGGCTGTACTTTGCGTGGTGTTGCTGAATATCGTCTTGCGGTGCATAAGAGAGGGCTTGGGCACGTTGTTCCATCCTGGTTGCTGGTGCGATCCCGGGTAACTGGCCTGACGCGGTAAATATACCGCGATCATTCGAGGCAAATAAGCCGCGGCAGCAACCATGGCAACCGCGGGAGGCCAGTTTCATGCGTGTCGATGCAGGTTTATTATACTAAACCGGCGATTATAAATACAGGTGCCAAGCACTATCGTTGGCTCGACCTGTCCCTCTCGGGCCTCGATTATCGCCGGGATACCGCCGGAACGCAATTGGAACACAATAGCTCAGAACCGCTTAGGAACGTACCAACTGCAGCAGCACTTCGAGGTGGGCCGTCTGAGGAAACATGTCGAACACCCGCAATTTGCGGGGCTCGTAGCCGGCTTTGATCAGCAAGGCGGTATCCCGGGCCAGGGTAGCGGGGTCGCAGCTCATGTAGATGATGTCCTGGGGGGAGAGCTTGATCAGCGCCGCCAAGGCTCTGGCACCCAACCCGATACGTGGTGGATCCACGACACAGCAGGCGTCCCGCCACTGTTCGGGTGTGGGGAGAGGGAAACCGCCGCCGGTTGAGACGGCGCCCGTATTCGGATCAGCGTTTTCGTCCGTAAGAGTGCTGGACAGATACTTGGAGATCCGATCCACGATGACTGTCGCCTTGCCACGTGCAGTCCGGTCGCGTTTCACGTTGTTGCGCGCGTCGTGGATGGCGTGGGAATCGGAGTCCACGGACACGATCTTGTCGAAACGGTCGGCGAGAGCCAGGGTGAGCAGCCCGACGCCACAGTACAGGTCGGCCAGCCATCCGCCGACTGCTCGGCTTTCTTCCAGCCAGGTTCGGGTCAAGGTCACGGCGGCCTCGGCTTCGACGAGGTTGGTCTGGAAGAAGTTCTGCGAGGCGACCCGGTACTTCTTGCCCGACACGTGAATCACCAGGTAATCGCGTCCCCAGACCGGCAGGTTGTTGAAGAGGATCCCCCGGCAGCCGGGCAACGGCGCCTTGTTCGGCGGAAGACCAGCGATCATCTGCTTCACCAGGCGGGAGCGGTTGGGCCGGCCGAACAGGGATATCAGCCAGCCGCCCCGGCCGTCGAACCGCACCACGATCTGCTCCAGTGGAGGCAGCTGGCGCAACCACGGTAGGATCTCCTCGGTGAATATGTCGGGCATCAACAAGCAGGTTTCCAACGGGACGACATCGTGGGAGGCACGCCGCATCAGACCGTAGTGGCCGGCCGGGTTGGCAAACAGGCGAATCTTGTTGCGGTAACCTAGTTCTGGGCCGACGGGGTCGGGTCCGGTCAGGATGCCGGTGATGTCCAACTTGCCCAACCGTTGGAAACAATCGGCGACGATGTCAGCCTTGGCCTGGCGTTGAGCCTCGACTGTCAGGTGCTGGAAGTCGCAGCCGCCGCAATTGCCGAAATGAGGACAGGGTGGCTCTTGTCGATGGGGGCTGGGTGTGAGTATCTCGACCAGCTCAGCCTCGACGAAGCCCTTCTTACGGCGCTGAACCCGCGCGCGGACCCGATCGCCGGGAGCAGTGTACGGCACGAAGGTGGCGAGACCGTCGCAGCGACCCAGACCAGCGCCGCCGGTCACGAGCTTCTCGATATCGGTCTCGAGGAGTTCAGCGTTAGTTTCGAGGGGTTCGGCGTCCTGCTCGACGCCAGGTTCGTCAGCTTGCCCGGAGTTCTGTCCAACCTTCGGGGTGTCCGACCTGTTCGGAGAGTCCGACCCGCTGGTACCGCTCTCACGACTGTTATCACGGATTACTGCCGCGGGATCGTCCTTTTCGAGGTTCTCTTGGTTTTGGTCGGATGTCGTCATGACTGCTCAAACTTAGCACCCTGGGCCAGGGGATGCCAGGAGTGGTACTCCAGCCGTATGCTTTGAGCAACTTCTCCAGGGTGGTGCTTCTTAATAGACCGGTTGAGTTATGAATAATCGGGGCTTGGGACGATTCACCCCCCTGAACATTCCCCGAGTGACCTGAGTGCCCCCTCCGTCATGCCGTGTTCATGTTGCAGCTGATGGCACGCCGAGCACATCGTGATCAGGTTGTCCGGACAGTTCTTGCCCCCCGCAGTCCGCGCA
>CBDURX010000056.1:0-8174 GCA_965369485.1 uncultured bacterium
AGTGACGAGCGGCACCTCGGCGCAATGCTGGGTGGCCTCCAGATCGAAGTAAAGACCAAGACCGTCGGGGTCAGGGTCCACTTGAGCAAATGAGGAACTGCCCATAAGGGCCAATGCGCCCATGAGGAAAATCATCCGGCTTTTCATGATGCCCCCCTTATCAAACGCCCTCACCTGTACAACGCCTTCACGCCGCTCCAGGACCTGATGAACATGGCTGAAAGGGTAAGCGAGGTGGCTTTCATCGGGATCCACCTTTACAGGGTGGAGTGAGGTTCCGATCTAGAGTTAGTATACCAGAAACCAAGAAGAGATGTTTGGTGGACTATTGAGTTAAATAACCATCTGCGAAGTCACGGAATTAGAGAGGGAGAAAAGGTTCGTAGGGCAACATGACTGGAGGTAGCCTGTGTGTCCCCAGCGTGCTTGTTATCAGCTGTGAAGTAAAGGTACGCTCGACGCCACTTCGCAAATAGTATGATCCACTCCATAGTGGACCTATCAAACACTTCTCGCACACCCCGCCCTCACCTCACCAAGGCCATCTTCTTCTCCTGCACGACGCCGTCGGCCTCGAGGCGTGTCAAGTACGTACCGCTGCTGACGGCTCGGCCTGCGTCATCCGTTCCGTTCCAGACGGCGGTCCGGGGGCCGGCCTCCAGCTGCTCGTCTCGCAGGACCTTGATCAAGCGCCCGCGCAGGTCGAACACGGCCAGGCGGATATGTCCGGGCCAGGCCAGCACGAAGTGGATGGTGGTGGTGGGGTTGAACGGGTTGGGGCGCGCTCCGATCAGTCGGGTCCGCAAAGGTGGTGTATCCAGCTGGACGGTCTCGCTGGCGAGGAGGAACCAGCCCTGGATGTTGTCGCCGTAATAAAGATCGTAGGTAATTTCTCCGACCGCATCAAGCGGAGCGTTTTCGTCGCGAGCGAAAAAATTGGTGTCGCCTTCGCTCGTGAAAGAAACATCCCATTCGACATTGTCGTGACGGCCGCTGAGGCGGAATTCACCGTCGGTGCCGGGTGAAGTCGTGGTCCAGTGAATGGCGACCGCGTCCGCTTCCAGCTGCACGGTGAAGAGGGAGAGGAATACCGGGGACGAGGTGACGTCCACGCCCCAGATCTCGATATCGTCGATGTTCCAGCCGCAGTAGCGCCAGCTGATGTCCGTCGGGCCCATAATCCAGCGGACGGTAACATTCGCCTGGCCGTCGGCGACGGCGGAGATGTCGTACTCTTGCTGCAGCCAGGCCGAGTCGGCGATGGTGCCGCTGTTCTCCCAGACCGTGGTCCAGTTCGTGCCGTCGTTGCTCACCTGTACCGAAGCATGATCGTAGAGGTTTTCCTCCACCCCCAGCCAGCGCCAGAACTTCAGCGTGACGGAGATCAGGTCGGAGCAGTCGATAGCCGTCGTGGTCAGGCCGTACACCGGCATGTCGTTCTCGTAGTCGCCCGCCAGGTTGTAGCCGTAAACGTTGCTGCCGGTGTGACCGCTGTCGGGATCGGGCCCGCCGTACTCGCCGCCCTGCCCCAGCGGCTGGCCGAAAGCCCAGTCGGCTTCAACGCTCCAGCCCGCATCGCTGTCCAGAGGGAAGCTGTAGATCAGCTCCGGCACGCCCACCTGCAGCAGAACCCGGCGGATCGAATCGCCGTCGTGGTCGGTGGTGTTGGTGAAGGCCACCGTCGCCATGTAGTTACCGAGCTCCAGCGAGCTGGCGTTTTGGTTGACGGAGACGATCACGAAGGCCGTTCCGCCGATCGGTAGGGTTCCGCCAGGATCGGAGATGGTGACCCACGGCTCGTCAGCCGTCACGCTGTAGTCGATGGCGAAGTCGCTGCGGTTCTCGAGACTGTAACTGGTATTCGCCGGCGTGAAAGGTCCGCCGGGATCTCCGCTGGACACGAGGTCGTCGCTGGGCGTGACCCGCAGTCCGGAGGCGAAGGGAGCCAGCAGGTCCAGCGTCTCGACGCCGGTGGGGACGGGATCCAGCCAGTCGCTCAACCTGGTCTCCGGTGTGCCGTTGCCACTCCAGGAGGTCGAGAACCGCCCGTACCAATCGGGCAGGTCGTTGCCGCAGGCAGCATCGCCGCCGTGGAGCTGGCCCACGACGCGATGGTCTTGGTCGAACAACGGCGAGCCGCTGGAACCGGGCTCGGTGGTCCCCACGTCCCAGTCCTCCACGCGGAGGTGGGTGCCGTTGCCTGGACTGATGCTGCCGTAGTAGTCGGAGGTGATCAAAGGATCATTCTCGAAGCTGATGCTCTTCTCGTCCGTGCTGGGGTGGTGGATGGCCACCGCGCTGGCCGGATCGGCGGTCGTGCGGTTCCAGCCGGCGAAGGCGACGTTCCAGGCGGGGTCGGGATCGTCGTCCAGTTCCACCAGCGTGAAATCGGAGGAGCCGTAGGCGGACCGGAAGGTGGAGCCGGTCTGGCTGTCGACCAAAGAGCCGCCGCCTTGGTCGCCGCAGTTGGGGCTCTGGAAGTTCCAGAACACGACCAGCGTGGCGTCGTTGGTGTCATTCAGACCACAGTGATTTGCGGTCATGAAGTACGGTTTTGCGTCCTGGGCGGTGTTGTTGACCATGAAGCCGGTGCAGCTCAGGAAGCCTCCGATGGAGATAACGGCCACACTCTGGATCTCGTCCCGCCAGCCGTCTCCCTCGGGACAGACCACGTCGATGTTGCAGGCACCGGACTTCTCACCCGTTTGCTCCTCCCCGAAGAACCGGTAGCCGACGTTGATGGCGGTCAACGCCAGCTCGACCTCCTCGCGCACCTTTGTCGGCACGGTCAGCTCCACGACTATCGCGTCGGCCAGCACCACCGGGGTCCAGAGCTGACCGTGCTCCTCGTTGTCCCGGTCGGTGTAAGCGCGGGTACCATTGTGCGGATCTTTCGCATCGTACACGTAGAGACTGGCGCCGGTCGCCAGGCGGAAACGTGTGAAGCCGAGGTTCAGGGAAAGGGCGCCCGGGGAGCCGATGCGCAGACGCCAAAGCCGGGTTTCCGTATCCAGTTGCTCCCAGGTTCCGTGCGTGGCCGGTGTGATGAAGACAGGGTTGGGGATGGCGAAACGGGGTGGCAGCCCCTGTGCCTCGCGCTCGTCGTCCTCGGCCCGGACGGCCGGGAGGTTCACCACGGGCGCCTGGACTCGGGCGACACTCTCCAGCGGCTGGACGGACCGGGTCAGAACTGTAGGCAAGGCACTGGACATCTCCGGTCCAGCGGCCGACGGCTGCGAAGCGGCGGCGGAGAGTTGCGGTCCGGCGCACAAGCCCGCCAGGAGTACGGCTACGGTTAAAACCAACGAGGATGAGCGGATCGATGTAACTTCGGCCCGGCTTACGGGCCGTGCTGAGGCGTGGCCTGGAAAATACATGCTTGCCCCCGTTCCCTGTGTGAGACGGCCAAAATATATAGGGAATTATAACGAATTCACGGCTCTCGCCATAGTGTGAGTATGAGTGATGGGCTGCAGAACAGGTCATTGCAAGTTTGAAGGCGTGGTTCCAGGGGGCGTGTCACCGGTAAAGAGCCTTGATACCACCCCAGGACTCCACCTCATCCTGCACCGGGCAGTCGCCGTTTATGACCGCCACGGGGTCGTCGGGCCCGCCGGTCGACTGGTGTAACGGCCGCAGAATGCCGGGATTCAGGCCGGAAGCATAGACGGGCACGTCCTCGAGGGAAGGTTGGAACCACGGGTGAATGAAGAAGTCGACTTCCTCGGTGGAGAGTAGCTGGAAAGTGATTTCCAGCAGGACCATGATTTCCTGGCGCGGCATGGGGGTGACCAGGCCCACTCCGAACCCTGGCGGCGGGAAGACGTTGATCCCCTCCCACAGCAGATCCCACTGGGTGACCACGAGGGGACCGTCAGTCAGGATCCTGCACTCCCAGCCTCCGATGCCGCCCGGATCGACTAGGTTGGTGACGATCAGGTAGGCATGATGCTCGCCCGGTGGCAGGGAGACGCAGTGGTTCATCGCTTCTGTGTCGAAGTAGATACCGATGACGTCCGGCACACCGCTCGCTGAGCCCGGTGCGAGCGTGCTGGCCAGTCCCGCCAGGAGGCTGGCCCAGGTCAGCATGGTTGCGACCTTCTTCATGATCATCCCTCGGTTTTCCACAGGGGGTCGTGATGACGATGCGTCCGGCAGGTAAGAACACTATGCGCCGTCGACTGTTTATCGTTTAAGATAATTTGCATAATTTTGAACATCGTCGCCAACGACGTGGGGTAGGAGATATGTTCAGATCGAAGAAGAAGCAGCGGCAGAAGCTGCTGCAGACTCCGTTGTCGGACACACAGCTGGCTTTGCTGCGGCGCAACGTACCGTACTTCCCGCGGCTTCCTGCACAGGATCAAGCCGAGCTGCCTCAGCTGGTGCAGGTGTTCCTCCACGAGAAGAACTTCGAGGGGTGTGGCGGCCTCGAGGTCACCGACGAGATCCGGCTGACCATCGCAGGTCTGGCCTGCCTCCTGTTACTGCGGCGCGAGACCGATTTCTATCCCCTTCTGCAATCCGTCCTCGTCTACCCTCAGTCCTTCGTGGCGAGCCGCATCGATTACGACGAGAGTGGCCTGGTGACCGAGACGGAAGAGGAGCTCCTGGGGGAGTCGTGGTCGCAAGGCTACCTCGTTCTCTCCTGGGTGGACATCCGGGACGACATCGATAACTGCGGCGAGGGCTACAACGTGGTCCTGCACGAATTCGCCCACCAGCTCGACGACGAGACCGGGGTCTCCGATGGCACCCCCATCCTGCTGGAACCGGAGATGGACCAGGAGTGGGTCGAGGTGTGTCAGCGGGAATTCACGGCGTTACAGCGAGACGTTCAGGAGGGGCGCTCCATTCTCCTGGACGAGTACGGCGCCGAAAACGAAGCCGAGTTCTTCGCCGTGGCCACCGAGGCTTTCTTCGAGTGGCCTGCTCATCTGAAGGACTATCATCCGCAGCTGTACGCGCTGCTCGCACGGTATTTCAGGCAGGATCCGGCAACCTGGGTTTGACCCCGTCCGAGTCAGAGGCTGTCTTCCTCATTGAATTCGGCAACATCGAAGTCCTCGTCGTCTCCGCAGTCGACATCTTCCAGGTCTTCACCATTCGTGGAGAGATCGTCCTCGATGGCGAAGTCCATGTCTATTGCTTCATCGTCCTTGGGCGGCGTCACGGACACCCTCCAGGCTGTGGGAGTGCGGTGGGTCGTGGGCGCGGCGCATGTGCAGGCCGGGCTGGCGCGTGACCGCTCTCCCTATTTGAATCAGTGGCAATTGTCCAGCCGCTTTAAAGCTAGACCAGTGAGGCCCGGTTGCGCCAGTTGATTTTTTTACCGGCAACCTTTTTGATTTGTTTCCGTACGGGCGTTATATAACAGCTGTAACTTATGGCAAGTCTTTCGCTTCCAACCTGGTGAACTGGTATGCCCCGCAAGAGTGTTTTTTCCCGCCAGGACGTGATCCAGGCCGCCTACGACCTGGTGGAGGAGCACGGCCTGCACAGGCTATCCGCCCGCACAGTGGCGGACCGGCTGCAGTCCTCCACCGCACCGGTGTACACGAATTTCCAAACCATGAACGACCTCATCCGGGAGGTTCTCCGCCTGGGGAAGGACCTTTTGCTGGTGTACGCCACGAGACCTCACACGGAGCGTATCTTCCTGAACATGGGTATCGGCGTCATCAAGTACGCTCGAGACCACAGCAACATGTACCGGGCTCTCTTTCTGGAGAGCGGCGCATACAAGGACCTCCTCAACGACCTGCGCGCGTCCTTGTTGCCGGTACTGGACCGGGATGAGAGATTGAGCTGTCTCAGCCAACCACAAAAGGACGATCTGTTGACCAAGATGTCCATCATCACCCACGGTATCGCGGCACAGGTCTGCATCGGCCTCATCGATGTCCACGGGAACGAGAACATCGGCGAGACGCTCCAGAGTGTCGGCGCATCCGTGGTCACGGCAGCCATCGCCGAAGCACAGGGTAAAAACAGTTTTCACTAGAGGACGAGGAATCATGCTGAAACTGACCTGGATCCCCGTCGTGCTCGCTGCCGGCCTCGCGTTGGCGGCGCCGAGCCGCGGTCAACCCGCTCCGGATCAAGCAGGGCAACAGGAGACACGGTTCTCCGTGCAGCCTGGTGACGTCATCGTGTCCCGACCCGGGGCAGATGAGACACTGGCCCTGGTGGCGTGCGTCGAGATCGCCTGGCAGCATAACGATCAATTGCGGGCCGAGCACCAGCGACTCCGGGAAATGGACGGGAAGGTGAATCAGGCGTTGTCGACCGGCATGCCGAGCCTCGACGTCATTGGCGAGTGGACCCGCGGCCGTGACCCGACCTTCGCCCTCGACGAGAGTTTCGGTGGTGGTGGGGACGTTCCCGCGATCATCGACAGTCTCTTCGGCGGGGGAGGTTTCCTGCCGGCACCCGAGGCCATCCCCGCCCAGACCTACTGGCGCGCCAGTGTGAATCGGAACTGGACCCTCAATCCCATTCAGTTGATCGGCGCCGTCGGGGCAGCCAACATGGGGATCGAGCGGCAAAACCTGGTCATCATGGAAGTCGAGCAGCGCATCGCGGAAGAGACCATCACCGCCTACTACGACATCATCCTGGCAGCGGAGCAACTGGAGTCCATCGAGGCGGAGATCGCCAACCAGCGGGAATTCCTCGACATTGCTCAGGTGAAGTACGAGGTGGGGATGGCCACCGTGCAGGACACCCTGCAGGCCGCGGTCCGTGTGGCCAACCTCATTCCCCAGCGGCGCCGCAACCGCCAGGAACTGGCCAATGCCGGGTCGCGGCTCAACGCCCTGATGGGACGGGACCCCAAGCATCCTCTGTCCATTCACCATCAGACACCTATCGAGACCGATTCCATAGACCGAGCACGGGCCCTGGAACTGGCCCTGCGCCGCCCGGATGTAATACAGGTGGAGCTGTTCGTGGATATCCTGCACCGCAATCGCCAGGCTCAGAAGGCCGAAATGCGCCCGTACCTCACCATGAATGGTGCTTATGGTCGCGTGGCCCGCCAGCTGGATAACCTGGGCAACAGGGGCCACGATTTCTGGCGTGCGGCGGTGGCCCTGAACATACCGCTCTTCGACGGCATGCTGACGCGGGGTCTGGTGCAGCAAACCGACGCCAATATACTGGTTACCGAGAGCGAGTTGAGCGGGATGCGGCGCGACGTGGGGGTGGAGATCTTGAACCTGCTGGACAGTCTGGACACCGCTCGTAAGAACCTCGAGGCTACCCGCCTGAACCTTGTCCGCAGCGAAGATTTACTGGAGCAGATGACCATGATGTTCCGTCTGGGCAAGACCGATTACCTGTCCACGCTGGTGGCGGAGGCCAATCGGTCCGACGCCCGCAGCAACTTGATCGAAGCCGCATACGAAGTGCTGACTTTGACCGCGTCGCTCAAGCGGGCCGTGGGGCAATCGCCATTGCTGCCGCTAGCGGCCATTCCGGGTCTCGTGCAGGAAGAGAACGCAAGTGGGGGAGGAGAGTGATGACACCGGTCCGCGCACGGAAATTCATAACTCAGAAATGGCAAACCATCGCCTGCACACTCTGGACACTCCTGGCCGTTGCCGGTTGTGCACCCCAGGGCGAACAGGCGGTGCCGGACGAACTGCCCCACAACGTGAGGGTGCTGGCCCTCACCACGACGACCCTGACGGAGTATTTCGAGATCTCCGGTCCGGTGGCACCGGTGCGCGGCACGGACGTCAGCGCCGAGGAAGCCGGTACCGTGGTCGCCATACCGCATGACAAAGGCGAACGGGTCAAGGCCGGCGAGATCCTGGTGGAACTGGATCGCCGCCTGTTGAAAGCGGAGATGGAGTCTGCGGCGGCCAATCTCGAGCTCCAGCACTACAACCACGAGCAAACCCGACGCCTCTTCGACGCCGAAAAGGTCAGCCGGTTCGAGCTGTTGACCACCAAGGCCCAGTTCGAGCAGGCGCAAGCGCTGAGTGAGATCACCAGGTTGCGCTACGAGCGGGCGGCGGTGAAGGCTCCCTTTGGAGGCCTGGTGACCGACCGTTACATCGAGCCGGGACAGCTCGTGGCGCCAGGCACACCGGTGGCGCGGGTCATCGATCCCTTCACCCTGAAGCTGGTGGGCTCGCTGACCGAGCGGGAGGTCGGCTGGGTGCGGC
>CBDURX010000057.1:0-8169 GCA_965369485.1 uncultured bacterium
AAGTGTTCCGCGCGAGCTGCGTCACCGACCTGCCCGGCTCGGATCCACTCCACCTTGGCGCGGACGACGGCACGATAACGCTTGAAGAAGGGTGCGACCTGCAGCAGCGAGTCGTCGTCCGTCAACTCGGCGTATCGTTGCAGCACGTGTGCGGCGACCTCCGGGCGGCCCATCTCGTCCAGCTCCATGGCCAGGAAGCAGATCTCCGCAGCCACGTCGCAGAAACGCAGGGCCCGGGAGAACTCGAGGGGGTCGATCACCGACCATGGCTCGGTCAGGTAGACATGCTGCAGTCGCAGGTCGCCGTGACCTTCCCGGATACGGCCCGCAGCGATCCGTCGTAGCAGTAGTGGTTCGATGGTGGCCAGCCACTGGTCGGTTTCCGCGATCAGGAGCTGGCGCTCGGCGCGGAACAACTGCAGGGAACTGTCGTCCGCGGACATCTGCTCCCAGTTGACGCTCCAGGCTGCCACCGTGTTGGCGACCGCGCCCCAGCCGTCACGGCTTCTGTCCACAGGAGAGTCGAAGTGGAAGCGGGCGCATTGCTCCAGGGCGGGGTCGAAACGTGCCGCGGGGACCTGCAGGTCGGCGAAGAGATGCTTCGCGCACAGCTCGGCGGGGAGGCGTCGCATGACGAGCACCGGTTCCCCTGTAGTGTCCTGGGGGTCGAGCACGCCGGAGCCGTCCCGGGATAGCGACCAGACCCCCTGGTAAGTATGGGGCGAGATACGTTCGCCCAGGTCGCATTCCTGCCGTGTGGTGTCCCAGCGCGCAATCCGCGTGCGGTAATCGAGGAAACCCAGGTCGACTGGCTTGCGCAGCTTGTACGCCCGGGTCGCGTCGAGCAGGATGAAGCAGGTGTGCGTTTCGTGGTGTTTTTCCACGTTCACCGGACCGTCCGGTGCCTGGTTGTCGCCGGCGAGCCAAGGTGCGAGGATACTGGCATGCGGGTCACCCCTGGCCATGGCTGCCCCCAATGTCGTCGTCGCTCTCGCCGCCATTATCACAGTCGGCTCCTCGCCGTGCCGCGCGCGCGAGCGGTGCATCCGGCAGGAGCGGTGTGTTATGCAGCAGCTCGGTCAAGCGCGACACGGTGCGGTCGGTGGGTGTCTCCACGGTGTAGACCGGCTTGCCGGCCCGCAGGGCGTAACCGATCTCCAGGGTAGCACTGGTACCCACCCTCCCCGCCGGGTCGTAGACGATGAGGAAATCCGCGCGATCGATGAAGCGGAAGACCCGCCACTGCACCTCGCCCTCGTCTCTGGAGATGTCACTGCTCAACCGTACGAATCCACCATCGCTGGCGACGACCGCGGCATCGGGCGGTGGATGCAGGACATTGTAACCGTCTCGCTTGAGTTCCTCGCAAAACTGCATGATGGCGTCGAAATCTTTCTGGAAGGAGCCAATTACGACGCACGCCGTCCGCCGCCGCCGGGCCTGTCGGTGCGCATGGACCTGGGAGAACAGGATGCCCGCCATGATGATCACACCGACCACGACGAGGGTATTGATCAGAGCGTGGGCGATGTAGCTCTGCCGCAGTGCGATGTCCGCAGGGCGCAGGAGTTCCGAACCGACCTGGGGCAGGAGGAGGGCGAAGATCAGCGCTCCTGCGAAGTTCGCGGCACGCTGGGCGATGTTGAAGGCGGAGATCAGCGAGGTGGGTACCGGAAAACCCTCCTCACGAGCGAAGCGCAGCAGGGTGGTGCGGGCCAGTGGTTCGAAGAACCCCCGCAACAGATTGGATAGCAAAAAACCCAGCGCAGCTGCCAGCAGGACCGCCCAGGCGCGTCCCGGCGTACCCGTCGGCGTCATGAAGACAGCCAGTGGATAGACGGCCAGCAGGGTCAGCACCAGGAGACAGGCGAGGGGGGCGAGGGCTTGCCGGCGATGCGCGAACCGGTCGCCGCCGGCGGCGATGGTCCCGCGGAACAGCAGGGACCCGGACGCGCTGGTCCACCAGCCCAGGATCATGATGCCCGCGAACAACGGGATGAACAGCGGGGTTTGCTCGACGAGGTTCAGCCCCCCGCTCTTCAGGGGGGACTGGAACAGATAAACCGTCATCAGAGCACAGGCCAGAGTCCAGGCGAAGATCCAGAGCTGAGAGAAGAGCACGGGACGATGGGCCAACTCACGGTAGGCTGTGACCAGTGTCCGCCAGGTCGCCGGCACGGATCGGCCAACTCCCAGGCCACCGGGATCCCCGATGCGGCGCAAGAGGAGCAGAGCCCACAGCTGGGCGGCGAAGGTCAGGAGGAACAGAATGCTCTGGATCTGGATCTTCACAGCGAGGTGGATGCGGAGCACCTCGGCCAGGGCGAAGATGATGGTGCCGATGCCGACGGCGATCATCGTGCCGTAATAGCGGATGGCGCTGCCGGTCCCCTCGCTGGTCTCGTCGTCAAGCCCCGCGATACCGGTTTGCCGCAGCACACCGACGAAGAAGACCGTATCGGCGCCGTGGATGAGGGCCAGCGCCACCCCCATGACCACTTCCAGACCGAACATGCTGACGACCCCGGGCCACCAGGTTGTCCCTGGAGGGGAGACATCCAGGGAAAGGGAGCGCGCAATACCGAGAACGAAGAAACCGACCATGGCTGTGATCATCAGGCCGAGTCCCGCCTGCAGGGCCCGCCGTGGCCCTACCCGGTCGGCGTACATCCCGCCGGGGACCTCGGCCACCATCATGGTGAAGCTACCCACACCGAGGGCCAGCATGGCCCAGCGAAGGGTCACGTGGCCGCTGAGGGCCTCGAGCAAGGGAACCAGGACCGGGCCGTGGCAGGCGAAGATGTAGGCGAAACGGAAGGCGATGGTGCGCCGGGCTTGCGCGTTGCCGAGCAGGGCCTCACTGGTTTGCCCCGGGAGGCCGCGCAGCAACAACCCGCGGACCAGGGAATCGAATAGCGTCGCCACCGACATGCGCTGCCTCGCCTCGTTTTAGCCCGGCCGATCGAGCTCGATGTCCATCTTGCGGATGAAGATGCCCAGCAGGTCCGCGCGCACGAAGCACACGGAGAAGCTGACCATGGGGGCGATGTCGGGCTGAAAGAGGGCGTAGGTCCACTTCAGCAACGGCTGGTAAAGGTCGTAGTGCGTCATTTCGACCTGTCTCTCGTCGACGAAACCCCGCAGCTCAGCCCCCAGGAATTTCGGCGGTGGTGCCACGGAGATCTGTGTGCGGCCCGCTCGGAGATCGCGGATACCGCACTGTTCCAGGATGGGATAGAGAGATATGTGCCGCACCGCTTGAGAGCGTAGCTGGGCGACCTTGTGGCGGAACTCGCGGGCGGGTTCCGGATCCAGGCGGAGGAAGGTCCACTCGGCGAGACAGCCGATCCAACGCCCCCCCTGGTTGACATCGCCCTGGCTGACCGAGCGCAGACGCTGGAACAGCTGCACCTCGCCCGATCGCCAGTTCACCCCACTGGCCTCGCGGATGAGGGGGTCCTTGCTGCCCGCCAGCTCCTGGGCCAAGAACAGTGCGAGGTCGTCACCGGGATCCTGCAGCCGACAACTCTTCACTTCACCGAAGTGAGATTCGGACTCCATCTTGAGGGTGAGTGAGATCTTTTCGTCTGCGACCAAACTGCTGTCTTTGAAGATGGGAACGGTCGAGATGATTTGGTAGGGCGACTTCGCCTTGCCGCGAATGACCATACCCATGGCGACCAGCTTTTCGACACCCTTGGCCACCGTGTTGCGCGCCTTGCCGACCCCCGTGGCGAGGGCGCCGATACTGATGATGTTTTCTTCCGCGAATCCCGGCCGTTCTTCCCGGATGGCCCATTCCAGGAAGGTGCCGATCTCCTCCGCCGCGCTGACGCCGGCCGGGAGCTGAGGCGCCGTCAGCTGGTACAGCTCGTAGGCATCCCGGTATTTCTCGGGTGTGTCGTCGCTCTTGGGCCGCCCGATGGTCATATCTCTGCTCCCGCCAAATCATTATTATCATTCAATTTATACCTAAGATTCCATTTCGTGGCAAGAATAATTTAAAGACTTGACACTTTATCGATTATTTGATATAATGATTAAAGCATTAAGTTGTCAAGTGGCTGCCAGCCCCGGAAGGCATGGTGAGTGGCGGAGGAGGTCAGGACATGAACAGGTCGGCAAGGTCCCTCGGTCTCATGACACTTTTGGCGGCTCTGTTCTGCTGCTCCGGATGTGGGATCAATCCGTACTACGCGGAGCCCTATCCGGACGAAGTAGTCGTGGTCGTTTATCCACCTCCGCTACCACCACCTCCCGGTCCGCACGATGTGATCGTCGTCCAGTCACGGCCCCAACCCTTGCCCAAAGAGAACCTGCAGCAGCGGCTGCGTCGTTCCACACCCGTGCGGGAGCCCCGCACGTCCGTGCGGTCATCCCAACCATCTCCAGGCGGTGAAGTGCGAAACAGGGACCAGTCGCGTGGGGGGAGACGACAAGGCCGGTAATTCGGTCTGATAAGGAGGTCATGCCATGAAACGTCGTGATTGCAAGGCATCCAGTGCGAGTTCACAATTGTTCGTGGCTACTCTGTTCCTGGCGGCGGGAGGAATTGGATTCTTGCTCAACAGTCTCGGTTTCTGGGCGTCAACCCTCGGGGCACTCCGCTCCGTCGCCCAGGTGACCGGCCAGGAGCTGGGTTGGGCCTGCGTACCCCTGGCGGCAGTCGTGTTGGTACTGCTGGGGATGACGGTGAAGCTCTTGCGCGCCTGGCCGCGCGGGAAGCGTCTCACCCTGAATGAAGTCCACGCGCTGATCAAGATCGAGATGGCGGCTTCGCAGGCAGGTCTGCTCGGTGCGGCTCTAGGTATCCTGGTGGCGCTACTGGCTTCCCATCTCAGCCCTTCGGTACAGGCGGCGCGGTTGGTCAGGAATGTGGCGCTTGGAGTCGCCGCACTCTCTCCCCTCCTCGGCCTCTTGTTGGGTACGCTTGCCGAGGTTCAAATCGAGGAGAAATCCGATGCCGGCCTGATAGCCGATGATCTCGTTGCGAACGACCTTTAATCCAGGTTAAGAGAAATCCACCTTCGGTGCTTCGCGCTCGGCAGGTTCCTCCAACTCGAAGAACTCCTCGTCCCGGAAGTTGAACATCCCCGCCACGATGTTGCTGGGAAACATCTGGGTCTTGTTGTTGTAGTTCATGACCGAGTCATTGTAGAACTGCCGCGAAAAGCCGATCTTGTTCTCGGTGCTGGTCAACTCCTCCTGCAGGGCCAGGAAGTTCTGGTTGGCCTTCAGGTCGGGATAGGCCTCCGCCACGGCGAACAGCCGGCCGAGAGCCGCTGTCAGTCCTGACTCGGCGTTGGCGCGGTCCCCCATGGTCGTAGCACCGGCCGCGGCGGCGCGGGCCTGGGTGACCGCTTCGAAAGTCTCGCGCTCGTGCTTCATGTAGCCCTTGGCGGTTTCCACCAGGTTGGGGATCAGGTCGTACCGTCGTTTGAGCTGCACGTCGATTTGGGACCAGGCATCCCTGACCTGGTTGCGCAAGCGCACCAAGCCGTTGTAGATGCCGACGAAGAACATCACCGCCAGCACGAGCAAGCCGATAACAATCAGAAAACCGATCATGCGGATTCTCCCTCTTTGTCGCCGGGAGCTTCCCTCTTGTGGAATACCCGGCCCATGAATCGCAGCACCTCGCGGTCTGCCCCTGCCACCGTGTCGGCCACTTGTTGAGCCAGCGCCACCGTCTCGCCGCTGTCGAACCAGAGGCCGTCGCCCTCGGGGCAGGCATCGATCAAAACGTTCTTGCGCGGTCCCACCAGCAGTTTGCGCATCTTACGGCGGCAGATGGGGCAGCGCCGGGGCACTTCGTCCGTTTCGGCTGCGGGCAACGCCGCGATTTGCTCCGGGCGCAAGCCGTGTTCATCTCTGTCTATACCCTGGAACAGGAGGATTAATTCGCCCCTGTCGAACCAGGTCCCCTCGCACTGGACGCAGTGATCCAGCTCGATCTCGTCGTACTCGACCACCATCATGGGCGCTTTGCATTCCGGGCAAATCACGGCCTGGACCCCCGTGTACAGCAGGTGGAACGGGTTGGTGATCAAATTCGATGCCGGGTCCCGCGCCTTGCGGGGAATCATACCGGACGTAGCGCGCGATGCAAGGAAGATGAGGGTTGTACACCGAGATTGTATTCGCGTCAGCTCGATCGTCGGAACAGGGAGATGGCTTCCGCCAGGATCACCTTCAGGAAAGGGGAGAAGAGCAGCACCAGATTTCCATCCACGTAATCCAGGTATCTACTACTGCGCCGAATGTTATCCCACCACAATTCTGCAAGCCGCAACGACATGTGGCCCGGACGTGAGGAATTCCTGGTGGAGGCTCGACTCGGGTCAAATGGAAAACCAGTACGACAGTTTCACGAGAAAACGGTTCTCGGGCTCGTTGGCAAACAGTGGATCACTGCTGAACCCACTGTCGAAATCGCTGGGCTCGTTGAAGAACCCGCGCTCCTCGTACCGCTCGCGGCTGTGGGTCCAGACCAGGAATAAGGTGCTGCCGGGCCGGTACTCCCAGCGGTACACCATGTTCAGGTTGACGGCGCCGAAGGTGAAATCGTGATCGTCGACATTGTAGTCGTCAGCCGTGTAGAGCTGCAGGTCGTAGCTGTCCGGCGTCACCAGCTCCCTGGCGTCGAGGTAGTCGCCCACGGTCAGGAAGGGTTGCAAGTAGATCTCCAGCGACTGGTTGCGGCTGAACAGAACATTGCTGCGCAAGGTCAGATCCCAGGTCTGCTGCTGCAGAGAACCATAGACGTAGCTGACCCCGGCGATGCCGCCGCTGTCGTTAGCGAAGTTGTCGAGCCACTGGGCGTCGCGGTAGCCGTCCATGAAGCTGATGGAGAGGCGGTGGTTGAGACGGCTGCTCTGCACCCATCTCAGTCCGAACTCCACGTCAACAGTCCGGTTGCCGGCATCGCTCCACCACTGCTCCAGTTGGCTGTTGAAGGAAAATTTCTTCCGCCAGTCGGTGTTGAGGCCCGCCCAGTAGCCGTAGGCGCGCGGCGTGGTCAGGAGTGGACCACGCACGCCGTCGAAGAAGCGTGTGCTGTACTTGGAACTGCCTTCCAGGTCATTCCAGAACCCGGCGAACAGGCCCCAGAAACCCCTGGTCTGCCAGAAGGTATTGACATTCCACCCGGCGCTCTGGCGGTGACCCGCCGGGTAGGTCCATGAAGGAACCGACGGTTCATCGGCAGCGAAGAAGGTGCGTCCAGCGTAGAGCCAGCTCTTGTGGGCGTTGAAGTTGACGTTACCGGAGTTGAATCTCGATTCCTTGCCGTCTGCGTTATACCGGTAGGACAGCCAGCCGTAGCTGGAGATCTCGTCTGGAGCGAAGAGAATACCCATGTCGTTGGGGTCGAGCTGGTCGTGCTCCCAGCGTCCGCCCACGCCGCCCCGCCAGACACCGGCGATCTTACGCACATCCAGCGCCCCACCGGTTCCTTGCCGGGCGGCGTGATCGACGGTGAGATCGTCTATTACTGGTGGCGGGTCCACGCGCGTGCCTACCACGGAGCCCTGGATGTTGTATGTGCGTTCGTGGAAGTTCAGATCGAAGTCCAGACCAGTGCTGTAGGCATCGCGCTGGAAGCGGGGGTCGTCGTTGGCGAGTGTGCGCACGTCGTTCCGCTGAACGACGGTTCCCATGATGTTGAGGCGGTGGTCGCCGTCGTGGAATTCCTTCCCTAGGCGGCCCACACCGTAGTAGGTCTGGTGCGTGCCGCCCTTGAAGGGGTTGTACGCCTGTCCGGGTGCGGTGATGTCGGTGGCCGCGAACAGTGCCGCCACCGACACGCCGTTCGCCGTCTTGCCGATAAGCTTGCTGGCGAAGCGGATGCGCGAGTTCACGTCTTCGATGCCGATGCGCCGCGAGTAGAAGAGATTGAAATCGGGGTGCTGGAAAAAGCGAGAACCCTCGATGAAGAAGGGTCGCTTCTCCTCGAAGAAGGTCTCGAAGGGGGAGAGGTTCAACAGCGCCGGGTCGGCCTCCACCTGGCCGAAGTCGGGTTGGATGGTGGCCGTCAGGGTCAGGTCGGCGGTCAGGCCGTACTTGATGTCCGCGCCCATGTTCTGGTACTGCTCCCACGACTCGTCAGGTCCCGGCTGGGAGGGGTCGGTGGTGCTCTGCACAAGGTAGGGAACGATCTCCAGCTGGCGC
>CBDURX010000058.1:0-8145 GCA_965369485.1 uncultured bacterium
CGACGCCGTGGGCCTGGTGACCTTCGACGAGAAACCACTTTCCTTCGTGCCTGCCCGCTCGGTGCGCCGCCAGCTGTTCCGGTTGCTGAAGACGCTGGACGATCCGCCGCGCGGCGGTGGCACGCGGCTGGGACCGGTGTTGCACCACGTGGCCGACCGCGTGCAGCGGCGGGGGCTGATCCTTATCTTCTCCGACCTGCTGGACGAGCTCGACGAGGTCATCGGCGGCTTGAAGCATTTTCGGCACCGCGGCCACGAAGTGATCGTCTTCCAGATCCTGGACCCGCGCGAGGTGGACTTGGCGTTCCGGCGCGAACGGGAGTTCTTCTCCCTCGAGGAGCCAGAGCGGCGGCTACGCAGCGATCCGGCCCACATCCGGGCGCACTACCGGAAGCGGTTCGCAGCGTGGCGCAGCGACCTGCGGCGTGAATGTCGCCGGCAGCTGGTGGACCTGGTGGAGATCACCACGGATACCCCGCTGGAAACGGCACTGCTCGCCTACCTGCAGAAGCGGCGGCGGCTGTACTGACCAGCCTCGACCCTTGGGGCGGTTCCCAGGAAGGTGCCATGCCTTTGACGTTCGTCAATCCGAGCCTGCTGTTCGGCGCCCTGACCGCGGCCATCCCTATCATTATCCATTTCCTGAGCCGCCGACGCATCCGGCTCCAACCGTTCAGCGACCTGCGCTTTCTGGAGGACGTCCAGGCGCGGCAATCCCGCAACATCGGTGTCCGCAGCTTGCTGCTACTGCTGCTGCGGGTCCTGACCATCCTCTGCGTGGTGATGGCCATAGCGCGGCCGCAACTGGGAGGTCTGGCGCCCGCTCGCGGCGCGGCCCGCTCCCTCCTGTTCATTCTCGATGCCAGCGCCAGTATGCAGACCCAGCACGAAGGCGGCACTCGGTTCGCCGCCGCCCAGGCCGCCGCCGCCGAGCTGATCGCCGCTTCACCCCAGGGCAGCGAGGTGCAACTCCTGCTGGCTGGCGCCACGGCCGAACCGCTGTTTGCCACCTGGACCTCGACAAGCGGACCGGTGCAGAGTGCTCTGGCCACGGCGCAGCCGACCGACGGCCTCTTCGACCTGGCCGCGGCCTTGAGCAGTGCAGCGGCGTGGGTCGAGCGCAGCCGGTGGCAGCCGGTCGACATCGTGTTACTCTCGGACCTGCAGCGTGTGCAGGGTGGGCTGGGCGGACTGCGAGAGGCGAACCGGCTGCTCACTGCCGCGGGAGAGTCACGCTTGCTGATCCGCCAGGTGGGTACAGCCGTGCCCAACGGTGGAATCCTGGCTGTGCATTTGCCGCTGCGTGCGGTGCGCGCCGGTGAGACAATCGACATCGCCGCCACCGTGCGTGCAGATCAGCCAGAGCAGTCGTTCCTGCTGGAGCTGGACGGGCGGAGGGTCGCCGAAAGTGTCGCCGCCGGCGCGGTGGGTTCTCTGAGCCGGGTGGTTTTTCGTATCACCGCGCCTGCTGCAGGCCTGCACCGGGGGCGGATCGTGAAGGACAGTGACCGGCTGCCGGTGGACGATGTCCGGCCATTCGTGATGATGGTCTGGGACCGCGTCTCCGTCCTGTTGGTCCACGGCGCCGACCGGGGTCCGGCTGGACGTGGCGGCTGGCGTTACGTGGCCGAAGCCCTCGATCCCGCCGCCACCGGCCAGACCCTGTTCGCGGTGGAACCGGTACCCAGCGGCCGGCTCGCAGCCGGCGATCTATCCGGTGTCGACGTCGCCATCTTCGTCGATCCCGATCCACTGGGCCGCCAGTTGCTGGGGGGGTTATTGGAGTGGCTGGCCCACGGCGGCGCAGCGGCCTTTTGCGTTGGCGACCCGACCCTCGAATCCTACCTCACATCGACCTTGTTGCCGGCCGTCGGCCTGTCGGCCAGGGCGGAATACCGCGTGCGCGCGGAGTCGGGCCAGGAGAACGTGACCTTGCAAGCTCGGGGGCATCCCGTCTTCGCGGACCTGGACCGGGAAGCCCTCGCCACCCTCGGTGACGTGACCTGGCGTCGGTACTTCGCCCTGGATGAGGGCGACAGCCGGGTCCTGCTCGCCTTCACCAGCGAGTCTCCCGCGTTGTTGGAGAGTCGTTATGGCGAGGGGACGATCCTCTGGTTGCCGTACCACTTTCTCACGGCCGCCACGGACCTGCCGCTCAGCCCCATGTTCCTGCCGCTGATCCAGCGCTTGACGGCTTATCTGGCCCAGGGAGGAACGGCCGGCGGCGAGCGGGACATCAGTGTAGGCCAGCGGCCGCAGGTACGGTTGTCCGGCAGCGGCGTGGAGGCGGGGGAACTCGCCGACGCCGCCAGCCTGAGCGTCACTCTTGGGGCCACCGGCGACGCCGCCATGACCGCGGAGCTGACATGGCGCCGCGGCGTGCCGCTGCTGGTGGGTCCGGCGGCACTGCAGAAGGGTTTTTACACCTTCCTCGCGGGTACAGACACGGTGGGTGTGGTGGCCGCCGCGACACCGGCGTCCGAAAGCAATCCCACCCTGTGGGAGGTCGATGACCTGCGTACGTTCCTGGCCACGGCCGAACTCCAGGAGACGGCAGATCTGGGCCGGGTCGACGCCGCGGATTTCGCCACACTCCTGGCGGGGCGGGACATCAGCCTCTGGCTGTTGGGCTTGGCTTTTCTTTTACTTTGTGTGGAATCGTACCTGGCGCGAGGAATCGGCGGAATTCAGGCCGCCCTTTGAAATAGCGGCCACATGCGTTAGGTTTGCAACACATCAAATTTTCTCCTCTATTCCGCCGGGACCAGACCTCACCCCGTGCAGGTGTGCCAGAAGCGGAAGAACGGTCATGTGGCGCCGGTGGTGAGGGGCGAATAGGCCGGGAGAAGGGTAACACTTCATGTGGGACTACTCCGAAAAAGTCTATGACCACTTCATGAACCCCCGCAACGTGGGCGAGGTTCCCGAGGCCGACGGCGTGGGTGAGGTGGGTTCGATGGCCTGTGGCGACGCCCTGCGGCTATCCTTCAAGCTGGACGAGGAGGGACGCATCGCCGACGTCAGGTTTCAGACCTTCGGTTGCGGCAGCGCTATCGCCTCCTCATCCATCCTCACCGAATTGATCAAGGGCAAGAGCCTCGAGGAAGCTGCCCAGATCACCAACGAAGACATCGCCAACGAGCTGGGTGGATTGCCGCGGCAAAAGATGCACTGCTCGGTCATGGGGCGTGAGGCGCTGGAAGCAGCCATGATCGATTACTTCAAACGGCAGGGTAGGCGGATGCCGTGCGAACTGCTCTCCCAGGGTGTCATGATCTGCCACTGCTATCAGGTAACGCGTGACACCATTCGCAACGCCATCATGGCGAACCGCCTGGAGAGTGTCGAGGACGTGACGAACTTCACCAAGGCGGGCGGCGGTTGCGGTGATTGCCATCACGACATCCAGGAATTGCTGCGCGAGTGCTGGGAGAAGCTTCACCTGGCAGAGGATGAGCCCGCTGAGATCCTCACCACTCTGCAGCCAGCCTCGCCTCGTGTGCAAGCCCCAGAGGTGGATCGCGAAAAGCTGCTCAAGATCAAAGAGATACTCGAAAACGACATCGCCCGCGCGCTGCGCACAGACGGCGGCGACATCGAGCTGGTCCGGTTCCGCGACAACCGGGTCTTCGTGCGCTTGACGGGTGCCTGTGCCGCCTGCCGCGCATCCGACGCCACCATCCAGGGATGGGTTGAGGCCCAGCTACGCGAGCATGTCGACGAGAACCTGGAAGTCATAGAGGTGAAGGTGTGATGACTCCAGCCAAGGCCGGGGGTTTCGACTTGCTGGAAGGTTTGCCTCCTACGCCCAACGGGGGCGTGTATCTGGACAACAACGCGACCAGCCAGGTGGCCGCAGAGGTGATCGAGGCGATGCTGCCCTTCTTGACCCATCACTTCGGCAACCCGTCCAGTATGCACAGATTCGGTGGCGAGGCCGGCAAGGGGGTCGAGCGTTCCCGGGATCAGGTGGCGGAGTTGCTGGGCGCCGCGTCCACACTGGAGATCGTGTTCACCGGCTGCGGTTCCGAGAGCGACAACCTGGCCATCGTCGGAACGTTGCGGGCCTTCCCCGAGAAGAAGCACATCGTTACTTCCAGTGTGGAGCATCCGGCCGTGCTGGGTCTGTGCCGCGAGCTTGAGAGCCGGCAGGGGTACGAGGTCACCTATCTGGGGGTGGACGAGGAAGGGATGCTTGACCTGGAGGAGCTGCGCGCGGCCCTGCGCAATGACACCGCCATCGTCAGCATCATGATGGCCAACAATGAGACCGGAGTCATTTTCGACTCCGAGGCCATCGGCCAGATCGTGAAAGAAGCAGGCATCGTCTTCCACGTGGACGCGGTTCAGGCGCTGGGCAAGTTGCCCTTGGACCTGAGCGCCACCAGTTGCATCGACCTGATGTCCATCAGTGGCCACAAGCTGCACGCCTCCAAGGGGATAGGCGCTCTCTACGTTCGCAAAGGCACCAAGCTGCGCCCCTTGATCGTCGGCGGCCACCAGGAGCGTGGCCGGCGCGCCGGCACCGAGAATGTGGCCAGCATCGTGGGCATGGGCCTCGCGTGCGAACTGGCCGGCCGGCACCTCGAGGAGGAGAACAGTCGCGTCCGCTATCTGCGCGACAAGCTGGAAAACAGCATCCTGGACGCCGTCCCTGATTCTCACCGCAACGGCCACAAGGAGAAACGGCTACCCAACACCACAAACATCAGCTTCAAGTACATCGAGGGTGAGGGTGTCCTGTTGCTGCTGGACCGCGCTCGGATCGCCGCCTCCAGCGGCTCGGCTTGCACCTCCGGCAGCCTGGAGCCTTCCCATGTGCTGAAGGCCATGGCGATCCCTTTCACCTCCGCGCACGGATCGATTCGCTTCTCGTTGAGCCGCTACAACACGGCAGAGGAGATCGATTACGTGATAGCTGTCATGCCGCGCATCGTCGAGCGGCTGCGGGCCATTACACCCTTCAGCGCAAAAAGGGCTACCTTCTAACCCGGATTGACTCCCATGTCGGAACTTTCTGCAGTCGGAGACTCTCTGGGTCTGCTCGAGCGCCTGTTCCCCGCCGCTGCGTTGGCCGGGGCGGTGCAGATTGTGGATTCCTCCCTGCAAAACGCCACGTCCGGCCCCGCTCTCATTACCGGATTGCGGGGCGGCTCCCCGTCCTTTCTGCTGGCTGCCTGGTATCGAAAGGCGCGGCGCAAGGCGCTCGTGGTCGCACCCGATCGGGAGGCTGCCCTCCAGCTTGCTGACGACCTGGAGAGTTGGCTCGGTCGTGACACGGTGGTCTACCTGCCCCAGCAGGAGGTCCTGGCCTTCGACCGCAAGTCGCCCGATCCCGAAGTGGTGGGCGCGTTTTTGGCCGGGTTGGACCGCCTAGCTGACTCCACTCCCTGCCTGGCGGTCACCTCCCTCTACGGCGCGCGGCAACACGTGATCGGTCCCAGCCGACTGTCCGCATCCATCATCAAGCTTCAGCGAGGCCAGCGCATCGAGCTGGACAGCCTTTGCCTGCAGCTGGCAGCCCGTGGCTACCGGCCCGCCGGCATGGTGGCCCACCCCGGCGACTACGCCCGCCGCGGCGGTTTGCTGGACGTGTACGCGCCGGGCGGCGAGCCTCTGCGCGTCGAGTTCTTCGCCGATGAAATCGTGTCACTACGCGCCTTCGACGTGGAAACCCAACGCTCCTGCGCCCGGTTCGACACGGTTCGCATCATACCGGTCAGCCACATGATCCTTGACGATGACGCTGTGCTGTCGGCGCTGGTGCGCCTGGAGGAAGCCCTCGACCGGGGCGATATCGACCAGGACGAGCACGACGATCTTGCCGAACGGATACAGGAACAGCTGCAAGGGGAGGGGTTGGAGGCGTTCTTGCCGTTCTTCGGCCCGACGGCCCTCCTCAGTGATCACCTGCCAGCGGGCGCGGTCCTGTTCTGGATGCAACCGGTGGAGCTGCAGGTCCAGTCCGAGGTGTTGGATGCCGAACTGCCGCGTATCCGGGAAGCGCGCCTGAAGCGTGACCCGCTGCTGCCGAGCACGGAGGAGCTGGTGGCCACTCCGCAGGATCTCAACCAGACACGGTTCCCTCACATCTGGCTGGCCTCCACCTGGATCGCCGGCGACGAGAGTGGCTACTGGCTGGGCCTGCAGCCGGTGTCCAAAAGCACTTGCAGCACTTCACGGCCGGATCTGAAGGGCGGCGACATAGTCCGGTTGCGGGGTGAGCTGGCCCGGCGCGAAGCGGCTGGCGAGACCGTCCTGCTGCTGTGCGACAACCAGGGTCAGGCTGACCGCCTGGCCGATCTGCTGGACGAAAGCGATGGCGGCGCGGTGGCGACCTTACCTGTGGTGGGTTCCCTCTCCTCTGGTTTCCTCTGGCCGGATCTCGGACTGGCCTGCATCACCGACCACGAGTTCTTCGAGCGCTATCGCCGCCCGGTACGGGTTCGTCACAAGAGCACAGGGGTGATCAAGGAGAGGCGCGCACTGACGGCCGGAGAGTACGTCGTTCACCTGGCCTACGGTATCGGTCTCTACCGCGGCTTGCGCCGGATCAGCGTGGAGGGTACGGAACGGGAGTGTCTTCTGATCGAGTACGCTGCGGATGGCAAGGTCTACGTGCCGGTCCAGAACATCGACCAGGTCGAGCGCTACAGCTCGGATCGCGAAGCCCATCCGCCGCTGGCCCGCCTCGGCTCGACCGCCTGGCACCGTGTCACCAAGCGGGCCCGCAAGGCCATCCGGGTCATGGCGGCCGAACTGATCGAACTGTATGCCGAGCGCCAGGCGTTACCCGGCCACGCCTTCCCCGCCGACAGTCCGTTACAGCGGGCGCTGGAGGACTCGTTCCTCTACGAAGAGACGCCAGACCAGCTGGCCAGCATCGCCGAAGTCAAGCGAGGTATGGAGGCGGCCCGTCCCATGGACCGGCTCGTCTGTGGCGATGTCGGCTACGGCAAGACCGAGGTGGCCATGCGTGCGGCTTTCAAGGCGGTGGCCGCTGGCAAGCAGGTGGCCTTGTTGTGCCCCACGACCCTGCTGGCGAATCAGCACGGTGAGACCTTTGCCGAGCGCTTTCGGGACTTCCCGGTGCGGGTAGAGACCCTCAGCCGTTTTCGCACTGCGAAGGAGCAGAAGGGGATCACGGCCCGAACCAGAGCTGGGGAGGTGGACATCCTCATCGGCACCCACCGCCTTCTCTCCCGGGATGTGCGTTTCCGCGATCTCGGCCTGTTGATCGTGGACGAGGAACACCGCTTCGGGGTTCGGCACAAGGAGCGTATCAAGGAGATGCGGCGGCTGGTGGATGTCCTCACCCTGAGCGCGACCCCCATCCCACGCACCTTGTATCTGGCGCTCATGGGAGCGCGGGACATGTCGCTCATCAATACGCCCCCACGAGACCGGTTGCCGATCCACACCGAGCTGTGCAGTTTCGACGAGGAGATCCTGACCGAGGCGATCCTGCGCGAGATGCATCGGGGAGGTCAGGTCTTCTTCGTGCACAACCGCATCGAGACCATCGAGGCCACCGCGAACCTGCTGCAGAAGCTGCTGCCGAACGTGCGAATCGCCATTGCCCACGGCCGCATGAAGGAAAACCTGCTCGAAAAGGTCATGACTGCCTTCTTGGCCCACGAGTTCGACGTGCTGGTGACCACGGCCATCATCGAGTCTGGGCTGGACATGCCGCGGGTCAACACCATCATCATCGACCGCGCCGACCGCTTCGGCCTGGCCCAGCTCTACCAGCTGCGTGGACGGGTGGGACGATCCAGCCACCGTGCCTTTGCCTACCTGATGACGCCGGCCGACGAGAGACTCACCAGCGAAGCGCGTCGCCGTTTGGCGGCCCTGGAGGAGTTCCAGGCCCTCGGCTCGGGGTACCACGTCGCCATGCGGGACCTGGAGATCCGTGGCGCCGGCAACGTGCTGGGCGAGGAGCAACACGGGCACATGGAGGCCATTGGCTTCGACCTGTACTGCCGTCTGCTGGAGGAAGCCGTGGCGGAACTTAGCGGTGGTGGCGGTGTTGCACCGCTCGATGTGAAGGTGGATCTCAGACTGGCCGCCTACTTCCCAGACGAGTACATCGGAGACGCCGGGCAGAAGATGGATCTCTACCGTCGTCTGGGGCGGTTGCGC
>CBDURX010000059.1:0-7996 GCA_965369485.1 uncultured bacterium
GCGGTCCACTGCAGATGAACGGCGTCCAATGCACAGGTGACGGTGAAATCCGAGCAGAAGACAGCCACGACATCGGTACATTGACGCAAGCAGACGTGCATGCCGGGCCCGCTGGCCACGTAGACGCGGTTACCCGAGTAGGCAACGTCTCGCGGCGAGCTCGGGGAAGCTCCGACCGCTGCGATACCCACGATGAATCCAGAAGTGGGGTCGGTGACATCAACGACCACCAAGCCGATCTCCTGGACCACCACGTAAGCGTGATGGTCGTGGACCGCGACGCCTCTGGCGGAGCCCGGCAACGGTACCGCCCCCACCAGGATCGGCGTGGTGGGATCGGAGACGTCCACCATCTGCAGGCCGAGGGCTCCTTGGCCGCCGCTCGCCAGGTAGGCCACCGTGCCTTGGATCGCCACGTCGTAGAGTAGGTGGCCCGGCGTGTCCACCATGCCCATAACCACAGGTGCTGTCAGATCCGTCACATCGACCACCGTCAGACCCGAGAACCCTTCGTAGAATTGGCTGATCACATACACGAAATGATCCGCCACGGCGAGTTTCCCGACCGCATGGGGAACTTCCACGCTTCCGACGATGAGTGGCGTGGTCGGTGTCGAGATATCCATCACCCGCAACAGCGAATTCGCATCGTCCGCATAGGTCGCGTAGACGTAATCCGCAGTGGCAGCCACGCCCCGCACGACACCCGACGCACTGACAACTTGCACGATCTGAGGGGAATCCGGCTCGGACACGTCGATGACGTGCAGGCCGGTACTGTCATCGGCCGCGTAGGCATGCTGCCCCGCCACGGCGATGTCGCCGATGACTCCCGGCGTGTCCACTGTGCCCAGGGGCACGGGGTCTTCGGGATCGGTGATGTCGATCACCTGCATGTTGTCATAGCCGTGACCCGCCAGGTAAGCGTACTGCCCGGCAACGGTGAGGGTGGCCGCGCCCACGGGCGAGTCCAGGAAGATGCCGGTCGGAGGTGCGATCGGGACGGAAATGTCGATGACATTCAGACCTGAATAGGTATTGGCCAGGTAGGCATGAGAGCCGCTGACAGCTAGACCGCGTGGTTCATCCCGTGTGTAGACCACACCCGTGACGATGGGGGATTCCGGCCAGGAGACGTCGATGGCCGCCAAACCTGTCTGGTAGAGACCGAAAACGACATGGGCATAACCGCCCACGACCACGACTTCTCGGCCGCTATGCGGTACTTCCACGGAGCCCAGGATCGCCGGCGCTGCCGGGTTTGTCACATCAACGATCTGCAGAAGCGACGAGACCACGTAAGCGTGGCCATCTGTCACGGCCAGACCTCGGGCCCAGTCCTGCACTGGCAGGTCTGCCACCAGCATCGGTAGCTCGGGATCGGTCAGGTCGAACAGTTGCAGACCCGCCGTCCCGGGATGGATGATCCGGTAGACCACGTAGGCGAAGCCGTCAGCGATGACCAGATCCTGGACGTCGTCCTGCGCGTCGGCGCCGCCAATGATGACGGGGGACGTGGGGTCGGCCACGTCGATGACGTGCAGACGGCCGGTATTCCACTCGGCCACCACGGCATAGTGAGCGTAGAGGTCCACATCGCTGGCGAACTCCGGCGTGTCCACGGCGCCCACGACTACGGGCGCTGTGGGATCTGAGACGTCGACCACCTGCAGGCCGGCCCACCCGTCGGCCACATAGGCGTAATCGTCGGCCACGACGACATCCTGAGCGTAACCGGGCAAGCTCACCGCGCCGACGAGCAGCGGCGCTTCCGGCACCGAGATGTCGACTACCTCGAGCCCGCCCGCGGTCACGTAACCTTTGGCCACGTAGGCATGATCACCCGCGATGGCAACAGCGTTGCTGGCTGTCTCCAGGTCCAGAGCGGCGACCCAGTGCATGTAGTCGCCGTAGTCCAGGCAGTCCTGGGCGAGAATAGCCGTGGGCAGGAAAGAACAGACGGCGACGACGGCGAATACGGTGACGGCGAGAACTGCAGACATGTGTTTGGTTTCCACGATCGTCCATTTCGGTCACACACGTGACGACGGGCTTGGATCTCACAATCGACCCACAATTATAACACAGATGATTCAGAGAACGCCTTGCCAGGGTTAGCGCACCAACATAACCTTCCTGGTTTGCACGAAATCGTTCCCCACCAAGCGAACTAGATAAGCGCCTGAAGGGAGTTCCCGTCCGCTGTCGTCAGTGCCCTGCCAGATGACCTCGTGCTCGCCCGCGCCGTAAGTGCCGTCGGCGAGCAGGGCCAGCTGACGGCCCCGCAGATCGCAGATGGTGATCTGCACGTCACGGACCCGCTCCACGGTGAAGGCGATGACTGTCTGGGGATTGAAGGGGTTGGGATAGACTCCCTCCAGGGCGAGGGCAGGAATCTCCAGATTGACCGTCCGCTCACTCAACAGTACCCACGATTGGTCAGTCGCTCGGTAATAAAGCGCGTAGGTCACTGTGCCCCCGTCGGAATAAACAGGAGGATTATCCTGAGCCGAAAAGCGTCCTGGGTCGGCTTCCTGGTACGCCACATCCCACTGCTGCTCATCTTGGCGGCCCAGCAACCGGAATGCACCGGTTTCGCTGTGAGCGTTCACTGACCAGAATATGTTGACCGAGCCCGCCTCGGGCAGCACCGTAAAGTCGGCCAGGAAGACCGGAACGCTGGGCTCACCCAGGCTGCCGTCCCCGTTGAGGTTCTGGCCGTAGATGTCGCCCCCGTCATCGCGCTCATCCTGCCAGACCGCCTTGGCCGCTCCATCGCTGCCCATGATCGCTTCGAGATCCTGCTTGGAGCTGAGGGTGGACGCCATTACCACGGTTTCCTCGGGCCAAACGAAATCACCCTCGGGGTCGACACGCATGCCGACTACCCGATCCTCGCCGTAGGTGCCCGAGGGATTGTCCATGATGAAGATCATGGCGCCAGGATCAGTGACGAGGACGCTGCGGGGATCAGATATCCAGGTTTCATCCACTGGCAGCAATTCCCTGCCGCCCGCTCCCCACAAGCGGCTGCCGTCCGCGGCGAGTTTCTGGCCGTAGAGGCCCCACATCGTCTGGCCGCTGTTTTGCGCCCGGTAGAATAGGTACGTGTCCTCGGTAGTGGGATCGTAGCTGAGCGAGGGGTAGATATGGCTGTAGGTCGTTTCGTCGGACACCGACTGTCCGTTGTGAGGCCACAGCTCGCTGCCGTCGGCGGTGAGATGCTGGGCGTAGCAGTTGAACGACATGCCTACGGCGTTAGTCCAGGCCAGCAGCGCGCCGCCCACGCCGTCCGCCTGCAAGCTGAAGTTATGACCCATGGGGAGAGTCCCGGTTTCGAAGATCACTATGGTCTGACCCCAGACTGCGGCTCCGGTGGCGTCGAACTTCTGGGCTGCGATCAGCCGGTTAGCCATGAAGCTGTAATTGGGTACCCAGGCAACGATGACATCACTTCCGTCTGACGGCACAGCATGTGGCAAGCCTGCATTTTCTCCTGGTTCTCCCGCGACGGGGATGCCGCCACTGACGAAGCGCAGGGCTCCTGCTGGCGAAAGCCGCTGCATCATGATCGAGGTGCCTGTGGCCTGTTCCTCGGGCCAGACAATCACGATGTCGCCGTCTGGGGCCTCGGCCAGGCCCGGGGGCCCCTTGAAGGCGTCGTTGTCGGTCAAGGTGATGCCGTCGTCTCCCCAGAGAAAGGTGCCAGCGGGGTCGATCTTGTAGATGTGGAGGTTCGAGCTGCCGCTCCGGATGTCGTTGAAAGACAGCACGGCGTTGTCATCCCCATCGACGATCAACGCCCAATCCATCACCCAGGTATTCTGGGGATGAGCGCTGACGATGATCCCGTTGTGGGGGAACATCTCGACGCCGAAGGAGGTGAGACGCTGCAGGGCGACATCGTAGTTTCCCGAAGCGTGGTCGTACCAACCCACGTAGCAGCCGCCGTCTGCGGTTGCAGCGATGTGGGGGACGACCTGCTCGCCCGCTTGGTCGGCGATGGGCAGGTTCTCGGCTGGATCACTGGGCCACTGGGCGATGGCTACGACGGGAACCAGAACGAAGACACCCACCAGAGACAACAATTTGCATGACCTTAAAAACATGATTTCCCCCCACAATATTGGCGATTGCAATGATGGGCTGGGAGGGGATTCTACCACAGATCAACAGCGAGATGGGCGATACATGAAAAGAGATTATCGCCTTGGGGCTTAGATCTCTTGCCCCCTAGTTGGGCACCGACGAGTGGGCTTGGAAACGAGACATATTTCTATAAGTGCCTCAGCTTTCCAAGCCCCCCCTCTCAACTGCCCCAATCAAACAGCGCTCCCTCCGCTCCCTACCGCCTTCCCCGGCCGCCACCGCCCCGGCCGCCGCTGCCCCGGCTGCGGCTGGCGCCGCCCCGGCTGCCGCCCTGGCTCCGGTTACTGGAACCTCGAGAACTCTGGTAATCTTGCGAGCGCTGGTTGCCATTCTGACGTGCTTTGTCCTGACGGTTCAGGTCCTGCCGGCTGCGATCTATCTGCTGACGGTCCTGCGCTGAGCGCGAGCCGGATTCCGACGACCAACCGTCGCGGCCGTGCTGCTCCCAGCCCTTGTCGGTCTTGCGGTGGGCGTTGCCGTCGCGATCGGCATAGACGTTGTTTTCGCGCTGGGATCCACGATCTGCTCCCTGGCCACCTTCGGTCGAGCGATCGCGAGTGGCGCCTTCGCCGGCTCCAGCTGGACGGTCACGGGTGGTAGCGCCGCCGTCGCTGGCTGGACGGTCGCGGGTGGCGCCACCTCCAGTTCCCGCAGACCGATCCCGCCCCGTACCATCACGGCTGGCCACGCGGTCCCTCGTGGTGGCCTCGCCGGTTCTCCTGACGCCGTTATCCCGGTTCCGGTAGATGTTGTTGTTGGCTCTTGGCTGGCGCTGCCCGGCCCGGTAGCCGGCTGCGTAACCAGCTCGTCGGCCAGCGTGGTAACCGTGGCGATATCCGTGGCGATATCCGTGGCGGTAGCCGCCGGGCCCCCACCAACCGCCGCGGTAGCCTCTCCAGCCCACACCGACGCCGAACCAGCCGTACGGTCCGCCGAAGCGGACCCCGAAGCCGAAGCTCCACCCCGTGTAGGGATTCCAGCGGACACTGAAGCCCCAGGTAGCCGGACGCGGGTAGTAATAGTGGCCGTACCAGGGGCGGTAATAGTAACCGGTGCCGTAGTATACACATCCGCCGTAGACGTAGGAGCCCATGTAACCAGGAGTGTAGCCGATGTAGACGACTTCGGGCGTGTAGTCGTAGACGTACACGTACTTGACATTATATACAGGGCAACTCGGCGGGATGGATTGGACGTCCTCGGGAACTGACACGCACACGGTCCACGGTCCCGTCGGCGCGCCCGCCATGAACCAGACGGCCTGGTCGCAGCAGTAGTACTTGCCGTCGATGAGTAGCACCGACTTGTCCGTGTTGACGGCGTAAGACATGCCGGTGTCCTCGATCTTCTCGAACTGCGGATCGCCGTCGTACTCGACGGTCACCGTGGCCTCCTTGCGGTCAATCTCGGCGGTCTGGGGGATCTGGTTGTCGAGCGCCGCCTCCTTGGCCTCTTGCGTCCCGGCGACGCTGGCCCGCACGACCGACATCTCCGATGCGGCCGGGATGTTCTGGAACTCCGCAGGCACCTGGTCCGGGGGAACGAACTTCCACTTCCCGTCGGCCAACACCTTGGAGGTGTACCAGCGGCCCGACAGCAGCACATAGTACTGCTGCGACTCGATGTTCATGAGCACGTCGCTGTCCGTGTTTTTCATGTAGAGCAGGTTCGTCCCCTCGATGGAGGCGTACTCAGCCTGGCCGTCCGACTGGATCAGTTCGGCGGGCTCGTAGCTCACGATGATCGTGGGCGGAACGAGAGGCTCGATTGCGGTGGTGTCGGGCTCGTCCGTTGCGGTTTCGGATGCTGCTGCCGTCGCGGTTTCCGCGCCGACTTGCGCCGCTGCGGCAGCCTCCTCGCTTTTCTTGACCATCTCGAGGATCTCGTCCGGCACGCTTTCGGTCACTTGCCAGGGACCGCCAACCTCGCGTGCCGCGTACCACCAGTCGCCGCCTTTGAGGTAATAACTCTTGGATTTCTTGTGGAGGATGATGGTGAACGGCGTGTTTGCGACGTATTCCAGATCCGAGTTTTCGATCTCGCTCACCTTCGGCTCGCCGTCGATCAACACCAGGGCCGCCGGATAGGTCACGTAGATGATTCTGGGCGGCTCGTTGTTCAGAGCCTCTGCAAGAGCTTTTTCTTGCTCGACCAGGTCGAGACTGGCCAGCAACTGGTCGAGGGGGAAAGTCAGCTCCCAATTAGGTATTTCGGTCTCGACGATCCGGGTGAATTCTGCCAGGTGCTCGGCTGTGGCCTCGGGGAATTTTGCTGCGGAAACCTCGACCCCGACGAGAGTCACCATGCGACTGTCGCGGTCCGTCAGCACCCATCCGTCGAACCAGACGGCTCCGAACACCGGACCATCTCCGTCCTTCATCTGCACCGAGACGGCGGACCGAGCGGACAGGCTGTCGCCCGCGAAGGACTCCAGCTGGGGCTGGTAGATCGTGATCGTGGCTTGCTCGGTCTCGATGTCGTGGGGCCAGCTTTCGGCGGTGGCCTCGGTGGACAGGGAGAGCAGAAAGAGCAGAAAGAGCAGGGAGAGAAGTGAGATTAGCGAGAGCGGGCTGAGAAGAACCGGTGTGAGGATCGGCGCATTGTCGCCGGGTCGTGTGAACCGCACCAGAGTCGCCTGGACAAATTTCGTGTTCACGACCGCACCTCTCGGGTATGGGTTGACCGGGAAATCGGGACCGGATTCGGCAGACGCATCTTGAATTGACTGCATCCAACCTACAACGGGTTCGGCGGTTCAACGAACCTTTAAAAAGCCGGCCATTCGATCGTCTGGATGCAGTCCGCCGCGGGCAGCATCAATCCATGTCTCATCACACCAGGCTCTCATCTCACCAAGACCAGCTTACCTTGGTTCATCTCCCCACCGGCCGTGATCCGCCAGAAGTAGACGCCACTGGGCATGGCTCGCCCACGGTCGTTGTCGCCACGCCAGGTCAGGCTGTGATTGCCGGCGCCCAACCGGTTATCCAGCAAACTTCGCACTTTCTGGCCGGCCGCGTCGAAGATACGCACACGTACGTAGCTGTCCCGTACGAGTGAGAAAGTAAGGTTCGTGGCTGGATTGAAGGGATTGGGAAAGGCCGGTCGCACCTCGAGCCTGGCCGGCAACGCATCACCATCGCCTGGTTCGTCCACCGCGATCGCCATCACGAAAGGCTCGAAGTCCACCGTGCCCAGGGAGGGGTCGTCCACGGAGTGCACGATGCGGTCCTCGATCTCCAGGGGATCGTTGGTGCCCCACCAGTTGTTCTCGGCCATGATGTCCAGGTTGGTGTTGTTGTACAGCTCGTATTGTTCGCCGCCCAGCCC
The DNA here is from genome assembly GCA_965369485.1 of uncultured bacterium. Taxonomy (GTDB): domain Bacteria; phylum Krumholzibacteriota; class Krumholzibacteriia; order LZORAL124-64-63; family LZORAL124-64-63; genus CBDURX01. The sequence goes on from CBDURX010000059.1 coordinate 7,480, forward strand.
GTTGCCCTCGAAATAGTTAAGACCGTCGTCTGTGGGGTCGGCGTTGCCCAGGTCGCCCAGATTGGGCTGCGCACTGTTGATGAGGGCCACACCGTAGTAATGTCCCAGGATGGAGTTGCCAGTGATGATGGGCTCGTTCTGGCCGTTGCAGGCGATCCCGAAGCCCCAGTTCACGGTGTCGGGATGAATGTTGTTGTAATGCAGCGTGTTGTCCTTGATCAGCGGGTTCGCGTCGAACTGGTAGCACAGGATCCCGTAGCCGCAGCCCTGGATGTAATTATTCTCGATGATCCCGTGGCATTCGTTCCAGATGGCGATGCCACCACTCATGTGGTTGCCGCCGATGATGGTGTTGTCGCGGATGGTGGGCGAGTTCACGCCTTGCAGCCCGATGTTGATGAACGGATAGGGGTGAACGTTCTCGATGTTGTTGCCCTCGATCCAGTTGAACTGGATCGTTGGTGATGAACTCAGGGTCATGTATATGGTCTGCTTGTAGTTGTCGCGGATGGTGCAA
>CBDURX010000060.1:0-7968 GCA_965369485.1 uncultured bacterium
ATCCGCAGCACTCAGTCCGTGCAGGCCCTGGCCCTGCACGGTCCGTGAGGTGTCATTGTGGCGTTCAGTCGCGATACCCATCGCCTGCAACGCCGGCGTGGTGCGGAGGCGATGATGACCGGGCTGGGGGGCGGTGGTGCGGGGTAGCTCGTCCAGGGGGCGGCTGATGCGGCCGGAGTGCCAATCCGCCAGCGCCAGCGTGCCGGCCAGAGTGGCCAGCACGATGAGACCTAACCAGAGATTCAAGCTGTGCAACAGGTCACGCAACGGTCCCATAGGGTGGGTGACAATGAGCGTCGCCTGGTCGAGGCGCACCTTCGGTCCCGTGATGTCAGCTAACGGCAGTTTCAGATCACGAACCAGATAACCACCGCCACTCAATACCGTGGCGGGGCGCCCCAGTCCGTACTCTCCTGCACGCTGCAGCAGAGGCTTCAGCTTTGGGTCAGGGGAAAGGGCTCCCCCGGGGTAGACCAGGGAGACGGCGAGGTCGGGATCCGGGGAGAGATCGGTCAAGAACAGTTCGTCCACGCGGTAGCCGCCCACCAGGTGAAACAGGCGGCCGCCCAGGCGTAGCGAATCGACGCGGGCCAGGGAGAGGAAGGTGCCGTCGGGACGGCGCGCCGTGATCAGGGCCGTACCTTCCGGCGCCGTGGCCAGCAGCAGCGGGAGCAACGGTTCCTCGCGGCCATACTCGTTGCGGTAGTGGCCGGAGCTGAGGATCCGGCCGTTTTCATCCTGGATCTGCAGCATGTCCAGGTCCATCAGGTCCATGGCCATGCCGGCGTAGTCCAGCAGGTAGGTGCGTTGGTTCGCTTGTCCGCCCACGGCTGCCAGGCGGAACCGGTTGTCGTCGAATATCACCGTCTTCAACGCCGCCAGACTCCCGGCCAGCTCGGTCCGCCGCCGCCCGAGATCTTCCGCGATGATCTCTGCCAGTGTGTTGACACGGGCCGTGTACTGGGAGGTCAACCGCCGCTGCATCTCGCTGCGCACGCCGGCAGCCAGCAGCAACAGAGGGGTGGCAATCAGCAAACCCGAAGCCAGCAGTATACGAGTGCGCAGCCTCAAGGAGCTCTCCTGTTCCCACTGTACCAGCCGGCCCGGTCCAGCAGAACGGTGCCGTCGTAGGCGAAGCGAATACCGGCCAGGCGGCCATGTGTGACCAGGTGGGCGCGGGTGATCACCAGTGGCAGGACGACCCCGCTGGCGGCCAGGCGGTTGGAGGCCTGGACCACTTCGGGCAGATCGAAGTCGTCGGACGGCTCGTAAAGCCGGGCCGAGGGTGCGTAGTGACTGCTGGAGAAGCTGGAATCGAGGGCGATGCGCTGGATCCACTCGGTCAGGCTGAGCAGGGCGGACAACTGCAGGCAGGCCGATGCATAGCAGCGGTCCACCGGCAATATGAACGCTCCGGCCCGGACCGCCTGGATGGCGCCGGGGAACTGGTTGTCGGGTACGGCGAGGGCCTGGGGGATCTCGCCACCGGCCGGCGGATATGGTGGCTGCAGGGGGCCACGGCCGGGACGATCCGGTGCGGGTCGGCGGGGCTCAGCCGCCAGGACAGCCAGGCGTTCGGCCAGACGGCGTGCGTCATCGTCACCAGCCGGGTGCAGGATGAGGTCCTGGTCCAGAGTCGTGGACACACTCTCACGCGAGAATTCGGGCCAATCCACCGACGCGATGGGACCTGTCAGCTGGGGACACAACCGCTCGGTCGGCTCCAGGAAGAACGGTTCGTTAGCCGGCAGCGCCTGTGCGTCGACCACGTCCCGGGCCAACTCGTCGCGTCGCCAGCCGGTGTACCACCTCTGGCGATCATGCTCCCTGCCGTCCGGCGGGCAGAGCAGCAGGTACATCCGGTCCCACGGCATGGCCGAGACCGTCACTGACGGGGCGTTCTGGAAGTAGTCGAGGGCCGAGTTATTCCGCACCATCAGAACGTCGCACTCCTGGCCCAAGATATCCCTCGGGTCGTGATCGGGGAGGATGCGGAAGATGAGACGGTCCAGTTCCGCCGCGTCCCGACGTTTCTCGTTGGGCAGGCAGATCAGGTCGGGAACCGGTGCGTCGGCCCAGGGCTCTATGCGGAAGGGCCCCGTTCCCACGGGCCAGCGCCAGCCGGGACGCCAGGTGGCGACGGCCAGGGCCGCATGGGCCACCAACAGCGGAAAGTCGGCCTGGGGCTCGGGGAGGTGGACGGCCAGGCGGTGGCTGTCCATCACCTGGACCGACTCGGCTCGGGCATCGAGCCAGATCAAAGGGGAGTGTTCTCCCAGGGTGCGCGGGCAGTCTTGGGCACGGATCCAGCTCTCCTTGACGTGTGAGGCTTCCACCGGCGTACCGTCCCAGAACTGGGCGCCGCGCCGGAGGGTGAAGACCCAGATCTGATCGCTCTGGAGCGAATCCCAGCTCTCGGCCAGGCCGGGCAGCAACTGCCCCTCACAGTCCACCTGGACCAGGGTGTCGTAGAGGTTGCGGAAGACGACGCGCTCGGAGACGTTGTGGGGTACAGGAGCGTGGCCGGGCAGGACGCTGTCGGTCAGGGCGAAGATGATGGTACCGCCGTTACGGGGCACACCAGGCAACGGATGACAGTTCTCGTCGGGATAGGCCGGCGGCGCCGTGATGACAGCGGAGGGTGTTGACTGCTGGACAGTGCCGCAACCGGCACTCCAGAGCAATGCCGTGACCAGAACGGAAACCAACAGTCTGTTCGTCGTCCATTTGGGCATGGGTACCTCCACGTGGACTAGCCCGCCACCTCTCACAGTAGCGCGACCCGCCGGGCGGGTCAAAGGAGACTGGGGCCGGGAGGGCATCGTGCGAGAATTCCAGTTGCGCCGCGCCGGCCGGGTTGGTTTGCTGACCCTTGCCTTGCTCGGCCTGGGCGTGGTGAGCTGCACGGGCGGCGAGCAAGGATCAGGCCGGGGGAGGGACGTGGTGGACAACGACCATGCCAGGGATCGTCATCGCATGGTGGAGAGCCAGATAAGGGCCAGAGGGATCCGCGACCCCGAGGTCCTGGCGGCCATGGAGGCGGTACCGCGCCACGAGTTCGTTCCTCACGACCTGCGCCATGCCGCCTATGCGGATCACCCCTTGCCCATCGGTGAGGGGCAGACCATCTCCCAGCCGTACATCGTGGCGCTGATGACCGAGGCGCTGGACCTGTCTCCGGGCGACCGGGTCCTGGAGCTGGGCACCGGCAGCGGTTACCAGGCAGCGGTCCTGGCCGCCATGGTCGATACGGTCTACACCATCGAGTACTTCACCTCCCTGGCCGAGCGGGCCCGGGCGACCTTCGAGCGCCTCGCATACGAAAACATACTTGTCAAGGCCGGCGACGGCTGGGGCGGCTGGCCCGAGCACGCCCCCTTCGACGCGGCCATCATCACGTTCGCCGCCCCGTCACCGCCGCCGGCTCTGGTGGAGCAGCTGAAGGTGGGCGGCCGTCTGTGCATTCCTGTCGGCCCCCCCGAGGGGAGCCAGAATCTGGTGCTCTTCACCAAGAGAGATGACGGTTCTCTTGCGGCGAGGTCCCTCTGCGCGGTCCGGTTTGTGCCGGTGCTGGGCGAGGGGGCCGGCGGCCCCGGACCCTAACCCGGATTATGAGCATGCCGCCGCGACGCATCGCCTGCCTCAGCGAAGAATCTACTGAGATCCTCTACCACCTGGGCGAGCAGGACCGTATCGTGGGGATTACCGCCTACACGGTGCGGCCGCCTGAGGCGCCGCGGGAAAAGCCGGTCATCAGCCACTTCGTGGAGGCGGATCTGGACGGCATCATGGAGCTGGCACCCGATCTCGCCATCACCTTCTCAGACCTCCAGGCCGACATCTCCGCCGAGCTGATCCGGCGCGGTGTGACCGTGTTGGCCCTGAACCAGCGGAGCGTGGCGGACATCATCGCAGCGGTGCAGTTGGTGGCGGCCGTCGTGGACCGGGGCGAGGACGGGCAACGTTACGCTTCGGAGCTGGTGGCCCACGTGGAAGCGGTGCGCACGCAGGGCAAGTCGCTGCCGTGCCGGCCGCGGGTCTACTTCGAGGAGTGGCCCAAGCCGACCATCACCGCCATCGGCTGGGTGGCCGAGCTGGTGGAGATCGCCGGCGGCGAATACCTCTTCCCCGAGCTGAGCAGTGGTTTGCGGGGAGCGGACCGCGCACTGGAGGATCCTGCCGAGGTCCTGCGCCGCCAGCCTGACTTGATGCTGGCCTCCTGGTGTGGCGCCAAGTTCAAGGCGCAGACGGTGCGCCGGCGCCCTGGCTGGGCCGAGGCAGAATTCGTCCGCGCCGGCAGGCTGGTGGAGATTCCCAGCGAGATAATCCTGCAACCGGGGCCGGCGGCGTTGACGGACGGGCTGATGGCGTTGCACGCGGCCATTGCGGAGGTGGCTGACGCGCTGGCTTCCCCAGGATGAGCGTGACGATGGAGAGGCGCTCACCACTGGAATCGATGGTTTTGACCTTCGTACTGGACACGACCCGGTGTGAGGTTCTAATTCACTGGGAAGTTACCCCTGGCTAGTGATAGAGAGGTGAAATCCATGCGGAGAGTCATCGTTCTGACCGTCCTGACCAGTCTGCTGCTTTCAACCGGCGCAGCAGTGGCGCAGGAGTACAAGCAAGCCTTCCGATTCGAGATCAAGGGAGGTATGGTTTCCTCACACCTGAGGAGCAACAACTACCAGGACACCGGGGTCGGATGGGGGTGGACGGCCGGTGGCGGCCTGTTCCTACCCCTCTTCACCAGGTACTTTGGCGTGCAGGCCGAAGCCTTGTACGTCAACAAGGATTTTCGGATCCGAACCACCTCCGACCCCACGGGTGGCCCCGGCGGCACTTTGCGGGAATACAACTTCAAGGTCAATTATGTCGAGATCCCCTTGATGGCCCACCTGGCTCTCAGCGACAGATCCGATCTCCGTTTCTATCTACTGGCGGGCGGAGCCATTGCCCTGCGCACCACGGCCAAGGTGGAGTTCACCGGAGACAACGATCAGGAGACCGAGGAGGATCTCGAGGGTCTGGCAAACTACGAGTGGAGTCCGGTGTTCGGGATCGGTTTGCGCGGAGGCCAGTTTCTGCTGGAGGTCCGCTTCAACCTGGGCCTGAAGAACCTAGGTGAAGAGAACAGTGCCGTCGACACCAAGGTCAACACATCTTCCTTCCTCGTCGGGTTGTCTTTCTGATCTGAAGATCCGAATGGTGTGGGGGTGTCCCACTGTCCCCGCACCTGCTTTCCGATCAACCACTCCTTGTCTCGTATTGTTTATCTTCTCATAATGCCGGGAAGTTTTTATCTGGGACGCACTCGATGGAGGTCGTCATGATCCATCGCTCATTCAGGCTGCCACATTTTCCAGGGTTGTGGTCCGCCATTGTGTTGCTGGCCACGCTTCCCTGCTTCGCCATGCAACCGGAAGACATCTACGGCGTGAGCACGGTCGGGATCGTCGATCTCTCCCCCGACGGCCGCCACCTCCTCTACACCATTACGGATTACGACCGAGAGGCGGAGCAAAACCGGACGACCCTTTACCGCCGCGATCTGGACAGCGGTCAGGAGATCACCCTGTTGCGGCCGGAAGAGAAGGCTCGTGGCGCGGTCTGGCGGCCGGATGGGAAATCCATCGCTTACGTACGGGAAGAGGAAGACGGCAGTCATGTGTGGGTCATGGATCCAAGCGGTGATGAACGACGCAGGATCAGTGTGGTTCCCCACGGTTACGGTGACATGAAGTGGTCCCCGGACGGAACGGCCATCGCTTACCGCAGTGGCGCGACAGTGGGAGTGTATCCAGGGCGGCCGGGCGAGGTGGTCGTGGCCGAGCAGGTCGGCTACCGTCACCTGAACGAAGGTTACCGCGAGGGAGAGCTACATCAGCTGTATTTGCTAGATGTGGAAGACGGGCGCCGCCGGCGGTTGGTGGACGCGCTGCTGGATGTGCGTGCGTTTGCCTGGTCGCCCGACGGGACAGCGCTGGTTATCGAAGCCAAGCGACGAGAGGACCTTGGTGTCAACCTGAACACGGACCTCTGGCTCGTCCCACGGGAGGGTGGCGAACCGCGGCAGCTGACCATCAATCCAGGACCCGACATCCAGCCCGACTGGCGCCGGGACGGCGCCATCGTCTATTTGCGTCACAGCGATCCGCTCTGCGAGAGCGAGGCTCGGCGCATCGTTGTCCTGACCGATCTGGAACAAGGCGATCGCGGCCAGCTCGATGAGCACGGCACGGAGTTCGACAATCTCATCTGGCGTCAGTACGGCGGCGGGGCCTATTTCACGGGCTTCTTGGACGGGTGCATAGACCTGTTCCGGACTGCGGACCTGCAACCTTTGACCCCCGGCGGCTGGGATTACTGGGACGTGCGTTGCGCTCCGGGTCGGGTTGTTCTGGCGGGCAGCAGCATGACGATTTCCAGCGCCATCTGCGTGCTGACGCTGGAACCGGAGGCGACGGCAGTCGGTGGCACCGCGGCGGGTGGCGAAGACGCGGCCGGCGACGACATGGCCGGTGATGACGCGGTCGGCGACGACTCTGCCGCCCGCCCGGCTGGCGCCCTGGAGATCGTGATCGACCCCAACCGGAGCTGGGCCGATAGCGTGACGCTATTCGAGCCGCGCTCCTTCCAGGTCGAGGTCGAGGGCCACACCGTTCACGGGTGGTACATCCTGCCCGCCGGCAGGAGGCCGGGCGAGCGGGTGCCCCTCGTCCTGAGTATCCACGGTGGACCGGAGTGGATGTACGGCGGCTATTTCCTGCCGGAGTTCCACATCCTGCCGGAGAGCGGTTACGCGGTTCTGTTCGCCAACCCCACCGGCAGTACAGGGTACGGGATGGAATTCCAGCAGGCGATCCGGGGCGACTGGGTGGGCGCGCCGGCGCGTGACCTGTTGACCTGCGTGGACTGGGCGGTCGCGGAGGGCTGGGCCGATCCGGAACGGCTGGCACTGATGGGCGGCAGCTTCGGCGGTCACCTGGCAGCGGCCCTGACCACCCAGTCGGACCGCTTTCGGGTGGCCGCTGTGGACCGGATGACCTGCGATCTGGTCTCGTTCTGGGGTACCACCGACGAGAAATGGTTCCCGGAGTGGGAGTTCTTCGGCAAGCCGTGGGAAGAAGAAGCGCGCGAGGTTTATCTGCGCAACTCGCCCGTCAACCTCGCCGGCAATGCCAGGACACCGATGTTGATCAGCCACGGCATGAAGGACTACCGTTGCCTGATCGCCCAGTCGGAGACCTGGTTCTCGATCCTGAAAGCCAACGGTGTGCCGGTGCGCTTCCTGCGCTTCGCGCACGAAGGCCACGGGATCCGGGACAAGGAGAGCCAGGTCTTTTACATGAACGAGCTGCTGGCCTGGTTTGACCGTCACGTCACGGATGGTCAGTAAGCAAGGCGGTCGAGCGTACCGGTGATACCCGAAGTGGGGGTGGCATCCTTGATCCGTCTTTCGGCCATCCATCACTGATGTGACATTTACGGGCGCCACGGTGCGGATTCGATCACTTCGCGTATATTGCCCCTCATGTTCGCTGGTAATCCGTGTTGATCCTAGCCGCCGGTCAGTCATCCACGGTCGGGGCGTGAGCAGAGACGAGGAGGAGCAGGAACCATGGCCGATCCCAAGATTGCCTCCACGAAGCCCGCGGTTCTGGAGCTGGAACCGGGCAAGTACTTCTGGTGTGCCTGCGGAGAGTCGCAGAACCAGCCGTTCTGCGACGGCAACCACAAGGGGACGGAGTTCCGACCCCAGCTCGTTGAGATCCAGGATAAGAAGCAGGTCGCTCTTTGCCAGTGCAAGCGCACCGGCGACCAGCCGTACTGTGACGGTACACACCAGAAGCTGTCGTGAATCGTAATCAGGTTCCGGCCTCTCGAGGCGGAGCCAGCACGTATGAGAATGGGAGGTATGAACCGTGAGAAAAATCGTAGTAGCTAGTCGGGCAGCCTTCGTCCTCA
>CBDURX010000061.1:0-7964 GCA_965369485.1 uncultured bacterium
ATCCTGACCGCTTTCCAGTGGTTCACCGACCCGGACGGCGATCCGGAGACTGTGGACGACGTGCCGGACGTGGTGCAGAACTCCTGGGGCATCAACGAGGGCTTCCCCGGCGACTACACCGACTGCGACAGCCGCTGGTGGGTGGTCATCGACAATTGCGAGGCCGCGGGCGTGGTGACCGTCTGGTCTGCCGGTAACGAGGGGTCCGGTGCGGGCACGCTGCGCTCGCCGGCGGATCGCGCCAGCACCCCGATGAATTGCTTCTCCGTGGGCGCCACCACCTACAATCCCCCCTACCCCATCGCCGGCTTCTCCAGCCGAGGTCCCACCGGTTGTGTGGTTCCCCCTGAGAACCGGATCAAGCCCGAGGTCTGCGCTCCCGGCGTCGACATCTACTCGTCCGTCCCGGGCGGTGGCTACCAGGATGGCTGGGACGGCACCTCAATGTCCGGCCCCCACGTGGCTGGGACCGTCGTCCTGATGCGCCAGGCCAACCCGGACATCGAGGTGGACGAGGTCAAGCTGATCCTCATGCAGACCGCCGTGGATCTGGGCATCAGTGGCGAGGACAACACTTACGGCTGGGGCTTCATCGATGCTTACGAGGCAGTCCTGGCCGCCATGACGGGCTTCGGCCAGGTGGCGGGCAGTGTCACCAACCGCAGCTTCAATGACTGGCCCATTCCCGGCGCGACGGTGGAGCTGCTGGACAGTGGTTACCGTTACACCACCGACGAGAACGGAGCCTACATCGGCTACGCGGCCCCCGGCATCTACACGGCCCGCGCGAGCGCGGACGGATTCGAACCGGTGGAGTACGTCGTCGAGGTGATCGGTGACCAGGTCACCGGCCAAGATTTCAACCTGCTGGACATCGCCGGCCCCAGCATCACCGACGTGGTCGACGTCGTCTCCACGTCGGACACGGCGGGCCCGTATCCTGTCACAGCCACGGTATTTGACCACAGTACGGTCACTGACGTGCAGCTCTACCACAGCGTCCAGGGCGGAGCCTGGGAACAGGCCGCCATGGTCCTGAACGAGGGTGATTACGAGGGCTCGCTGCCCGGTGCACCGGCCCACTCCCGCATCGACTACTACGTGTGGGCCCAGGACGGCGCCGGCTTGACCAGTGTCGAGCCGCCCGGCGCTCCCGGCGAGTTCTTCTCCCTCTACATCACCGAGGAGATGTACACCTACGCCATGGAGGATCCCGAGGATCCCGGCTGGACCATGGGATTGCCGGGTGACGATGCGGATGCAGGGCTGTGGACTCGCGCCGATCCGGTGGGGATCTACTACAACAACGGTGGGTTCTGGATCCAGCCCGAGGATGACCACACCATCGACCCCGGCGTGAAGTGCTTCGTCACCGGTAATGGACCCGGTGAATTCGACGACGACGTGGACCACGGCTGCACGACCCTCCTGAGCCCCACCTTCGACCTGTTGGGCGCGGACCAGGCCTTCGTGAAGTACTGGCGGTGGTATGCCGAGGGCGGGTTCTCGACTGACGACGAGTTCGCCGTGGATGTCTCCGCCGATGGTGGCACCACCTGGGTGCCCCTGGAGAGAGTGCCGGGCAACGAGAACAGCTGGCAGGTGGTCTCGGTGGACCTGAACAGTCTGATAACCCTGACCAACCAGGTGGTCTTCCGGTTCCTGGCCTGCGATGAGGGCGCCCAGGGTCTGGTGGAGGCCTGCATCGACGACTTCGCCGTGGAAGTCTTCATCGCCGGCACCACCGACATTCCGGGGGACGACGCGCCGGCCCGGCCGACCCTCCAGTTGGCCCAGAACCATCCCAACCCGTTCAACCCCGTGACCGAGATCGGCTTCGCCCTCCCGGAGGCGCAGCAGGTCGAGCTGTCGATCTACACGGTGAACGGGCGCAAGGTGGCGACCCTGGTCAGCGAGCTCCTGCCCGCCGGTCCCCACGCTGTGACCTGGGACGGCAAGGACGCGCGTGGCCAGCAGGTGGCGTCCGGCACGTACTTCTACCGCCTGGAGGCAGGCAGCTTCAGCTTGACCCGGATGATGGTCTTGCTCAAGTAGGTCGCTGATCGGCGCCTGCTGGTGAAGACAAGTTGATGGGAAGCCCCGCGCAGGAAGTGCGGGGCTTCCTGTTGGTGCACTCGCCACCCTGTCGATGGTGACATTTTTCCTTTGACACACCCGGCTGACATGATGTATTCGTTTGAAACGTTTCAAAAGGTTGGAACTAATGGCGAGTGATCCACTCATCAAACAGGGTTTCATCCAGGACTTCGGCGAGGCCTACAAGTCTTTTGGATTGCCTCGCTTGATGGGTCACATCGTCGGGTTGCTCCTCTACACGCAGAAGCCGTTGAGCCTGGACGACATCGCCGCCGAGCTGAAGGTCAGTAAGGGACCGGTCAGCCAGATCGCCCGCCGTCTGCGCGACCACAATCTCATTCGCAAGGTCTGGGTCCCCGGCAGCCGCAAGGATTTCTACGCCGCGGAGCCGGACATCTTCGGCCAGGCCTTCGCCAACCAGGCCGCCATGCTGGCCCGGAATCTCACACTGGCCCGGAAATACCAGGATCTTCTCGAGGACACCCCGGACGAGGTCCCTGCTGCGTTCGCGGCCAGGATCGACGAGATGACCCGCTTCTATGGTCTGATGGGCCGTCATCTGTCCCTGTTTCTGGACGAGTGGGCACATGAGCGGTCGAACTCCTCGCAGTGATTGCCGGGGCGGGTCCAGTAGGGTTCGGAAAAGGGAGGGATCATGCTGAGGCTGCAGGACCAGGTCGCCATCATAACCGGGGGCGCCTCCGGGCTGGGCAGGGCGACAGCCCTGAGATTCGCCGACGAAGGTGCCATCGTTTCCATCTGGGATCTGGACACTGTGCGGGGCGAGGCCCTGGCCGCGGCGATCGAGACCGCGGGGCATCGGGCCGAGTTCCGGCAAGTGGATGTCGCCGACGCGTCCGCCGTGAATGCTCACGTGGGCGCGGTGAAGAACGAGTTCGGCCGTATCGACATCCTGATCAACAACGCCGGCATCACGCAGGACGCCACACTCCTGAAGATGCAGGAGGATCAATTCGATCAGGTGGTCGCCGTTAACCTCAAGGGCGTCTACAACTGTGGCCGGGCCGTGGCGAAGGTCATGGTCGAACAAGGCACCGGCAGCATCGTCAACACCAGCAGTGTGGTGGCTCTCTACGGCAATTTCGGCCAGACGAACTATGTGGCCACCAAAGCCGGCGTCGTCGGCATGACCCGCGTCTGGGCCCGTGAGCTGGGACGCAAGGGCGTGCGCGTCAACGCGGTGGCGCCGGGTTTCATCGCCACCGACATGGTGATGGCCATGCCGGAAAAGGTCCGGGACATGATGAGCCAGAAGACTCCCCTGGGCCGATTGGGCCAGGCGGAAGAGATCGCCGCTGTCTATCTCTTCCTCGCCTCCGACCAGGCGTCTTTCGTCCACGGAGCGGTTCTGAGCGTGGACGGCGGACTGATCACCTGATCAAGACTGGTCAACTGATCAAGACCGGTCACCTGATCGAGACTGTGACCATGACACCGGGAGTGGAGTGGTGGATGTGAAGCGGAACGCGAGGATCGCCGCCACCGGCATGTATGCCCCCCAGCAGGTCCTGAGCAATCAGTACTTCGACGAGCTGCTGGGCGGGAACGTGTCGGCCTGGCTCGAGAAGAACCTGACCATCCGGGAACGGCACTGGTGCGCCGAGGACGAGAGCACTGCCGACCTGGTGGTCGCGGCCGCCCAGGCGACCCTGGACCGGGCCACGGTTGCGGCCACGGATCTCGATCTGGTGATCGTCGCGACAGATACGCCGGAATACATCTCGCCCGCCACCGCCTCGGCAGTACAGTATCGCCTGGGGGCAACGCGGGCCGGCGCCTTCGACCTCAACGCGGCTTGTGCGGGTTTCGTGACCGGCCTGGACATGGGAGCCAAGTACATCCAGGCGGACTCGCGCTACCTGAACGTGCTCGTGGTCGGCGCCTACGCCATGAGCAAGTACCTGGACAGTGCGGATAAGAGGACGGTCACCATGTTCGCCGATGGCGCCGGGGCGGTTCTACTGCAGGCGACGGAAACCGGCGACGGCTGGCTTGCCTCGCGCCTGCATGCCGAGGGACAGTACCACGACTGGATGGGTATCTATGGCGGAGGCACCCATCTGCCCGTGAGCGAGGCCGTGCTGGCTCATAAGGACCACCTGTTGAAGTTCGTCAAGAATTTCCCCAAGGAGATCAATCCCAAGACCTGGACACGCATGGTCCGTGGGGTGGTTCAGGATGCCGGGCGCCAGCCCCGGGACATAGACATGATCTTTTTCACACAGATCAACATCAACAGCATCCGGCAGACCATGGAGAGTCTCGGCCTGCCCATGTCCCGGACCCACTGCGTGATGGACAGATACGGTTACACCGGCTCGGCTTGCATCCCCATGTGCCTGGCCGAAGCCGACGCACAGGGCAAGCTGAAGCGAGGCGACCTGGTGGTGTTCATGGGATCCGGGGCGGGGCTCGCCTTCGCCGCCGCCGCTTTCACCTGGTAGCGGTAGTGGTGCGCGGCGCTCGGCGCAACCGCAGCATCTCGGACTAAGCTCTGGGCAACGTCAACGTGGTGGACATCATGCTGTTCGAGCACAATCCGGAGGTCGCTGACGACAAGGGCCATGCCAGGAAGAAGACGCAATGAACGGTTGATCGGCGGCTGAAAAGCGCCCAGTGCATGGTCGACACAGGATCGACACAGGAGCCCCCGCCACGGCAGGGGCTCCTTTTTGGAATGGTGGCCGAGGTGTATCAATTTTTGATGAGGGTCAAGGCGACAGCGGTCCGGCCGCAACTTTGCCGTGGGTTGTCCGTTTCAAGGAGAGGTAGTGACCGCTGGCGAGGAAACCCAGGTGAACCGTGTCTGCACATCGTCACTCGAAGCACGGGAGAATGCCGTCATGAGATTCCCCCTCTATCAGGTCGACGCCTTCACCAGCAAAGTCTTCGGCGGTAACCCCGCCGCGGTGGTCTTGCTGCCAGAGCCGCAGCCGGAGCCGCTGCCGGAGCGGACCATGCAGGCCATCGGCGCGGAGAACAACCTCTCCGAAACCGCATTCGTCCAGTCGCGCCAGGACGGCAACGCCGAGGACACGTTCGGCCTGCGCTGGTTCACGCCGATGGTCGAGGTCGACCTCTGCGGTCACGCCACCCTCGCCAGCGCCTTCGTCCTTTTCCGTGAGGGCCGGGTGACCGGCGAGGTGGTTCACTTCGAGACCCAGAGCGGACGGCTGTCGGTGCGGCGAGAAGGTGACATGCTGACGATGGATTTCCCCGCGCGGCCACCCGCACCGGTCGACGGCATAGAGGAACTGACGGCGGCCCTCGGTGCTCGCCCGGATGCATTGCTGGCGGCGCGCGACCACTTGGCCGTCTTCACCACCGAGGACGAGGTCGCGTCGCTGAGTCCCGATTTCGCGCGCCTGGCGGACCTGGAGGCGTGGGCTGTCATCGCCACCGCGCCCGGGAACGAGGTCGACTTCGTCTCCCGTTTTTTCGCCCCCAAGGCGGGGATCGACGAGGATCCGGTGACCGGATCGGCCCACTGCACCTTGATTCCCTACTGGGCCGGAAGGCTGGGGAAGATGGAGCTGCGGGCAAGACAGATATCGCGGCGGGGCGGCGAGATCTTCTGTGCGCACAACGATGAGCGAGTCGCCATCTCCGGCCGGGCGGTCCTGTATCTACAAGGAGAGATCAGTGTCTAGGTGCATCAGCAGATCTGGATGAACTCCTGGCTTGCCACCGTGTGACCAACCTTGTCAGTTCCTTGCCGCTCTCCTCATGTAGCAATTTGTGCATCACGCAGTGGCCGCTCTCCTCCTGCTCGACCTGGCAGCAGGCGCGAACACGATCGCCGTAGAGACTCTCGGCGCGGTAAGCAATTTCCAGTTCCCGCAGCTCGCACTCCTGCCAGATGGCGGGTGGAACGATTTCCAGGGCCCAGTCGAGGTAGCGGACGGCGTTGACGTGGCGGTTGATGTCCAGGTCGCTCCGGCGCACCTGGAAGAAACGCACGACGTCGCATCGCTCCACGTCGGTCAGGCGGGGGAAATCACTGGTGATGACCCTGCCCCGCTCCAGGTCCGAGAATTTGTCGAAATGGACCGGGACCCTGATCGGCCTGCGGCTCTTCTGGTCGATGATCATCCAGCTGCTGGTGGCGATGCCGATGTCGGCGCCGTCGTCCCGTTCCTCACATGCCGATAGGCGGAATTCGCGCGTGGCGAAGAGGCCCTGCCGTCCGGAGGGCCAGGTATCCACCCGCACGGCGCCGGGCCAGGCGGGAAAGCGCTCGACCCGCAGGTGCAGGCGGGTCAGGACCCAGGTCTGGCCCTGGGCGAAGAGGTCCGTCACCGACACGCCGAGGTGCATGGCATGATTCGTGGCGGCCTCGATCATGTAATTGAAAAGAGTCTGGACGGAGATCCTGCCGAGGGGGCCAACCTCGTAACCACGGATCCGGAAGTCTTGCTGCCAGTTCAACCGGTATGGAGAATCCATCTTACCTCCGCTCGCTGAAACCAGACTGATGTTCTGTCGAGATAAGATATTCCGCCTGACCGAGATCATCACGATAAAAGGCAGCCGCGGGGAAGATTCGCACCGAAGATCCGCACCGGTTACGGGCTGGCTAAGGAGCCTGCTCGGCCATGTCGCTGGAAACCTTTCGGTCGGGCTCGGCGCAACCAAAAAGTTTCACGTCCTCGCGGAAGACCCAGAATGTCAAGAGGCTGAGAATCGTCCCGAAGGGCAGGGCCATGATGTTCACGATGGCCACGATCAGCGCCAGTAGCCTGGCCCACGACTTGTTCGTCAGCAGGGCGAAACCCACGACGAGGCTGGGGATGGCCAGCAGTAGCAGCAAGCAGGCTATACTGGCTCCGAGAGAGGTGGTGATGCCGATGGCCGTTTCGTCCCCGGAGATCCATCCGGCCCCTGCCACGGCCCAGAATACGATGCAGGCCGCCAGCAACAACGGCACGCTGTAAGCCAGATAGCACGCTCCTAGAACTCTTTGGTTTTCCATCCTGGTTACCCCCTCGATCTCGGCTCGTGTGGCCGGCATTGATTGCACGCTCGGGAGTGACTACCCGCCCTCACCACATATTGTTCGCGGAACAGGGCCTGTTTGTTGCAGAATTCCTGCCTGGGGTTGCCCGGAGGTGACCCAGTGGTACCCCGCGGTTGCAAGCTGGCGCAGCTGGCCGCGTAGCAGCTGGATGCATTGCGAAGCATGAGAAAGGAACGTCCGCGTGATGGATCTCACCCTGGTCGTACTGGCGGCGGGAGCGAGCAGCCGTTTCGGCAGCGTGAAGCAACTGACACCGGTCGGTCCCGCCGGCGAGTCCCTCGTGGACTACGCGATCTTCGATGCCCGGCGGGCCGGCTTCAGCCGGGTGGTTCTGATCATCCGCCGGCAGGCCGAAACATCGTTCCGTGAAACCCTCGGCCGCCGGCTCACTGGCCGGCTGCCCGTGGTTTACGCGCACCAGCGCCTGGATGATGTGCTGGGCGGATTCCGTTTGCCCAGGGAACGTGACAAGCCGTGGGGCACCGGTCAGGCAGTGCTGGCCGCCGCGGAGGCGGTACGAGGGCCCTTCGCCGTGGTGAACGGTGACGATTTCTACGGGGCGGATGCCTTCGCGGCCATGAGTACCTTCCTGCGCCGGCCCCTCGACCAGATCGCGCTCGGCAGCGTCACACCGCGCGGCGCCTTGCCGACCTTCGCCATGCCGACCTTCGCCATGGTGGGCTACCGGCTGGGGGACACCCTGTCGGATGCGGGCACGGTGTCCCGTGGCGTTTGCCGGAGTGACCGCGAGGGCTGGCTGCAGGAGATCGTCGAGATTCTGGCCGTGGCGAGGTGCGACCGGGACGGCGACTACCGGGACGGCGTTTAC
>CBDURX010000062.1:0-7936 GCA_965369485.1 uncultured bacterium
CACGCGTGTGACCGGCAAGGTGTTGCTGGCCGTGGCCGCCAAGGTGGGGCCGGCGCGTTTGATCGACAACCTGGTTCTGGAGGTCCGGGAAGACAACATCTCTCCGGCGAGCTTGCTGGGGAGTGAGGCGGAGGCATGATATCTCGTCGTGCAGGGAACCTCGTGGAAGCAGTGATACTCGCTGCGGGCAAGGGTACGCGCATGAAATCGGATCTGCCCAAGGTCCTGCACCCCCTCGCGGGACGGCCGCTGCTGGCCCATGTCCTCAGCAGCGTGCAGCGCAGCCGCATCGTGCAGTCAATTGTCGTGGTCGGCCACCATGCGGCACGCGTCAAGGAGGCATGTGCGGGTCCCGATCTTGAGTTCATTGTCCAGGAGCCTCAACTCGGCACCGGCCATGCCCTGCAGGTGGCGGCTCCCCACCTGGACCGGGAGGGCATCACCGTAGTGCTGAACGGTGATGTGCCGTTACTGCGGCCCGAGACCATCGATCGTCTCATAGCCCTCACGGAGCAGGAAAATACTGCCGCAACCGTACTGACTTGCGTGGTCGACGACGCCGGGTCCTACGGGCGCATCGTGAAGGATCACGACGGGCGTCTCCTGCGCATCGTGGAGGCTCGAGACGCCTCTGCAGCAGAGCTGGCCTGTGGCGAATTCAACACGGGGGTGTACTGCTTCCGCACCGCACCGTTGCTCTTGGCTCTGAAGGAGCTGACCGCAGACAACGACCAGAATGAGTATTACTTGACCGACACCATCGCGCATTTGGTGGCGGCTCGACAGTGTGTGGCAGCCCTCGTCTGCGACGACCAGTACGAGGTGGTCGGTATCAACACCATGGACGAACTGGCAGCTGCCGAAAGGCTCTATCTCGCCCGCGGAGCTTGACGGCGCGCGCGCTACCGGTTAAGAGGGAACTATGGAAAGGCTCTACACTCCCTGGAGGTACGCCTACGTGACCGGCCAAATCGAGGAGGAGGGGTGCATCTTCTGCAACCGGCTCCACAAGGATGAAGAAAAGCACTTTGTACTTTACCGGGGGGCCTACTGGTTCATCATCCTGAATCTCTACCCGTACAACAACGGTCATCTGCTGCTGGTCATGAATCGCCACGTGGCGGCTCTGACCGACTGCAGTCAGGAAGAGCTGGACGAGATGAGCCGGCTCTTGCCTGTCATGGAGATGAGTTTGCAGAGAGCCTATCAACCCCATGGTATCAATTGTGGTTACAACGGTGGCACGAGCGCCGGCGCCGGCGTACCGGAGCACTTCCACTTCCACATGCTGCCGCGCTGGAGTGGCGATACGAGTTTCATGACCACCATCGGCGATACCCGTATAATGCCCCAGGATCTCGCCACGACCTACGCGCAGCTCAAGCCGATTTTTACTGAACTGGTGTCGGAACGAGAATGAAGCGGCCTGCCAATCTGTTCCTGCTCGCCCTACTCGCCATCTGCGCTCTCTCTCTCTGGTACGCCCTGAACCGCGGCCCGGAAACCACAGGGAGAACCGAAGCAGAGAAAGAAGGCGGGGAGCAAAGTGTGACCCAGCCACCCGGCACCCGCACTGCCGGTGCCTGGCGGGAAGAGGAGGAGGAAACCATCGTCCATCTCGTCGTCCTGAACGGGACGGAGGTGGCCAGTCTGGCTCGCGAGGTCAGCCTTGCCCTGGCCATGTGCGGTTGTGTGACTCAACACCTCGGCAACGCTCCCCACGCCCGTTTCGAGCATTCGCTCCTGATCAATCGCCGCCTGCCGCCGCGACGGGCGGCAGAGCTGGCCTCGCGCTTGGGTGGCCTGGAGGTGATCGAGGAGCAGGACAGTCGCACGACTGAGGATGTCCTCTTGATACTGGGTGCCGATTATGAGCGCATCCGGCGCGCCTTGGGGCTCGGCGCCGGCGTACAGGGAGCCAACTCGACCGCGGCGGAGCGCTGAATCACAATTAGTAGTTGGTTTGGCAGCGAGCTCTCTTCTATATTGGCTCTGGACCTGTACACTGTTATACGGGTCGACTCGCAGCAGTAGATCGAACAGAGGGGAAGCTGGGCCAGATGCGGAAATCGTTGGGTACGGTGGCGTTGACCCTCTTTCTCGGCGTACTGATCGGGGCCCTTTGTAGCGAGCTCATCGGTCTCTTTCTCAACGAGGGCAGTATTGCCGAACAGCTGTTCGTGCGTTATCAAACTTTCGGTCCGGAGGTCAATCACTGGAATCTGGGCATTTTGGAGATCACCTTCGGGCTGAAGATACATTTCAACCTCATGAGCGTCATTGGGGTTTTCATCGCATCGCAGCTCCTACGCTGGTACCGGTGAAAGCCAGGCGGGAGTGCTGACATGATACCTTTCCATGCCATCATCGGGCCCATTGGCTGGCCGGAACTGCTAGTGATCCTAGGTTTGGTGCTGATTATTTTCGGACCGCGGCGACTGCCCGAGATTGCCGAGGCGTTTGGCAAGTCGATCCGTAAGTTCCGCAAGGCCACGAAGGATGCCACCGATGAGGTTAAAAAGGAACTGCAGGACGTCTCCCAAGACATCTCCCAGGACATCTCCCAGGACGTACCGGAAGAGCCACCTCGGCCCAAGGACGAGGGGTAACTGGCAGGCTTTTAACCATCCGCAGTAGCTCCTTCGTGAATGATCCGGGTTAGTGGCGGACGGAGCAGCATCTTGAACCTCGTGCAACTCCTGGATCGGCTCAAGGGTGAGGCTAGATTCCTGCAGAACGTCACGCGCTGGGAGGTGATTCCACCCCAACCCGGCCGCTATGCCGACTATCCTCGCGAGCTTGATGCACGCCTGGTGGCCGTTCTGCAACGGCAGGGTATCCAGCGTCTCTACGAGCACCAAGCGGTAGCGTATCAGATGGCCGCGACCGGACGTCCCTTCGTCGTTGTCACACCCACCGCCTCCGGCAAGACGCTATGCTACAACCTGCCGGTATTGGACCGCATCTTGCGCGATCCCCAGGCACGCGCTCTCTACCTGTTTCCGACGAAAGCCCTCAGTCAGGACCAGATGCACGAACTGCACGGCATCGTCACCGAGCTGGATGTCGACATCAAGACCTACACTTTCGACGGCGACACGCCCCAGACGGCGCGGCGAGCCATTCGCAGCAGCGGGCACATCGTCGTGACCAATCCCGACATGCTGCATCAGGGCATCCTGCCTCATCATACCCTCTGGGTGAAACTGTTCGAGAATCTTGCGTACATCGTCGTCGATGAGGTGCACCATTACCGCGGAGTGTTTGGCAGCCACGTGGCCAACGTACTGCGCCGATTACGCCGCATCGCAAACTTCTACGGCTCCGATCCGCTTTTCATCGGCAGTTCCGCCACCATCGCGAATCCCGGCGAGCTGGCGGCGTCTTTGGCCGGCGGTCCGGTGGCGGTCATCGACCAGAACGGTGCACCGCGGGGAGAGAAACACTTCATCTTCTACAACCCCCCGGTTGTGAACCAGGAACTGGGCATCCGGCGCTCGGTGATCAAGGAGACCCGCGCCATCGCCGAACGGTTCCTGCAATCGGATGCTCAGCTCATCGTGTTCGCACGTTCCCGCATGCGTGTCGAGCTGCTGCTGACATACCTGGAGAAAGCGGGGCGGCAGGTCGGCACCCGCCGGGGAGAGGTGCGCGGCTACCGGGGCGGGTACCTGCCCACCGAGCGGCGCACTATAGAGCGCGGCCTGCGGGACGGCTCCGTGCGCGCGGTCGTCAGCACCAATGCCCTCGAGCTAGGCATCGACATTGGCAGGCTCGACGTCTGCATCATGGCCGGCTACGCCGGTACCGTGGCCAGCACCTGGCAACAAGCGGGCCGGGCCGGCCGTCGGCAGAATCTCAGCTGCGCCGTCATGGTCGCCTCCAGCAACCCGGGTGACCAGTACATCATCAATCACCCCGAGTTCTTCTTCGGTCGCAGCCCGGAGTACGCCACCATCGATCCCGACAACCTGGTCATCCTGATGAGTCACATCAAGTGCGCGGCGTTCGAGCTTCCCTTCACCGAGCAGGAGGAGTACGGCGGGCAGCGCGCGGTCGAGATCCTCGACTACCTGGTGGACCAAAAAGTGCTGCACAAGGCCGAAGGTAAATACCACTGGATGACCGACACCTATCCGGCAGAGGACATCAGCCTGCGTAGCGCCGCGCCGGACAACGTGGTCATCATCGACACTTCACTACCCGACGGCCGGATCATCGGTGAGATGGATCTCTTCAGCGCTCAGGAGATGCTCCATGACGAAGCTGTCTATCTCCACGGTGGTCGGCAGTACCACGTCGATCGTCTGGACTGGGAGCGGCGCAAGGCCTACGTCCAGCCGGTGCGGGTCGATCACTACACCGACGCTCAGCGCAAGTCCGAGCTGAAGACTTTGACGGTCGAGGACAGCAGTGACACACACCTCGGCAGCATCTCAGTGGGCGAGATAGGCCTGATATCCAAGGTCACGCTCTTCAAGAAGATCAAGCTCGGGAGCCACGAGAATGTCGGTTCCGGCCGGGTTCATCTGCCCGAGATGGAGATGCACACCACCAGTTTCTTGTGGGAGCTTCCCGAGCAACTCGGCGCTGACCTGGCCACGGACAGGCTGGATCTGGGCGATGCCTTGAAGGGGCTGGCCCATCTTTTCGGGCGAGTCGTACCTGTATTCGTGATGGCCGACCCCTCTGACCTACACGCACAGGTCATGATCCGTTCCCCGTTCAGCGGGCGGCCCACCCTGTACATCTACGACACCTGTCCCGGCGGCGCCGGTTTTTCGCGGCGGATCTTCCACCAATTCGTAGAGATCTGCGCGGCCGCGCGGGATCATCTTGCCACCTGCCGTTGTCCCAACGGTTGTCCGGCCTGCGTTGGTGCATCGTTGGATTCTGGTGGCAACGCCAAGCAAGGTGCGGCCTCGATATTGCACATCGCGGCAGCGGCCGAAGCGTAGCCGTCGCAGGATTTCGACATGGACCTCAAGAAACGCCTGGCCGAGTTCGACCGACTCACCCGCCGCCCGGCCACAACTACCGCTTCAGCCGCCTCCGCCGAAGGCCCACCTGAAGAGGAGATCTGCCATCGTCTCGGCCTGCAGTCAGTCCGTACCGCTGCCGGTTTGCTCTGGTACCGAGACTACACGGTCAAGCGGCCGGGAGCCCTTGCTGCGCCCTTTCCCGACCTCACCTCTGTCTTCACCCAACCCGCACCCCTTGATCTGCAGCCGGACGAACTGCTTTTCTTGGACACGGAGACGACAGGGCTGGCGGGTGGGACCGGCAGCCTGGCTTTCCTGGTCGGAGTGGGGTGGTGGACAGAGTCCGGTTTTACCGTGCGGCAGTATTTCCTGGCGGGACCCGGCCGGGAGACTCCCATCCTGAGGAGTTTAGAGACCCTGGCCCGGCGGTTCAGGGTCATCGTCACCTTCAACGGCAACGGATTCGATCTGCCGTTGCTACGCACCCGGGCCTTGCTGGTACGGCTCGAGGACCCGTGTGCCCACCTGGTGAGCTGGGACCTCTTGCCGGCCGTGCGCCGCCTTTGGGGGCGCCGGCTAGCTGATTGCCGCCAGCAAACCCTGGAACAGGAGGTCTGTGGACGCCGCCGCGGTATTGGTGATATCGAAAGCGCGCTGATACCCCAGGCCTACTTCCAGTATCTCCGCGAGGGCGATGCCGGGCAACTGCCCCAGGTGATGCGTCACAACCAGCGGGACATGGTGGGCATGGCGCTCCTGTTGCGGAGTGTGGTGAAGCGGGTTCGTCTCTTGGCGCGACCGCCGGGCCACGGTCGGATTCCTGTTCCCTGGCAGGACGCCTGGTCCAACGGCCGCATCTGGGAGGTTCGCGGTGACAAACAGCTGGCCTCGGCCTGGTTGGAAGATGCCTGCCAAAGGAGTGTAAAGGACAAATCGGAGCGCTTCCGGGCCGCCTGCCCGGAGATCTTCTTCCGCGACGCCGTGCGCATCCTCAAACGGACACGCTCGTGGTCCCAACTGGAAGAGGTCATTCGGGTTGGCCTGCGGTCCTGGGGCGATCGGGCCTGGCTGCACCGGGAGGCGGCCATCCTTTACGAGCACCGTCTGGACCGTCTAGAGGTCGCCTGGCAGCATGCCCAGAGAAGTGCCGAACCCGTTCGGATGAGCAGGCTGGCTCGTAAGCTCGGGCGTGGCCGCGCAGGGGTCATATGATCCGGGGTAGCCCTACCGGCCGAGCCTCGACCCGGCGTTGCGGCGCGGCCCGGTTATCCCTATTCTTCGCCAAGTACAATCGAGCCCGGTTCATTCGTGCAAGCTCGCTGGCACGCAGCGAAAGGGTGAACGTGCCTCAACCTAACCAGCAGGAAGCCCATTTGATCGTGGCCGCCATCCGTCTCCTCATCCATCGCGAGGGCGCCGCACCCCGTCCGGAGGCGATAGCTGAATTTCTGGGCATGGCGTCCGCAGTGCTGCGTATCCAGCTGGTCGCCCTGCAGGATCTCGGCATCTTGGCTCTGCTCGAGAGCGCCTACGACACACATGTGGAGATACGAGACCACCGGCTTATTGAGGAGCTTTCAGCCGGCGAGGACGCAGGGGACCTGAGCCGAGACCTGGCCGAATTCGACCGTCGCAAACAGGAAGAAGCGGCCAGGATGGAAAAGCTCTTCAGCGAGGGGGATCACGAGCGCAAGCAGGCCGAACGGCTCGAGAAGATGGATGCAGAGTTGCGCGACTTCCGCAAGAAGAAGCCGCGCAATCCTTTCGACGAGAAATAATCCGTGTTAAGAGGCGCCGCCCTTCCGCACGTTCCGGTTGTCGACGATATCCGCGCTGGCCATTTTGTCACTGTACCAGGTCTCCTCCAGCTCGCGTTGTTTGCGGCTGAGTAGCATGGTGCGCAGCCTGTCTTTCTGTGCCTCGAACTGAACCTCGTCCAGCGGCTCTTTCCAGAGGGTGCGCAGCGCGAAGAGGCCGCGGCGAGTCTGCACTTCGGGCACCAGTTTATCCACTTCCACTTCAAGAGCCACCCTGTTGAAGGGTGTACCGTAGCCCACGACGGGAATGTTCCCCGAGGCCGTGAACGTGTCGGTGACCGCGTAGGTGAGATCGTACTGTGTGGCCGCATCTGCGAAACTCTTGCCCATCTGGATCGAACCCACCGCTGGACCCAGTTTTGCGGCGGCCAGCTGGCGGTTGTGCTCTTCTTGCAGCTTCAGCTCGACCTGGCTGCGGACTTCCTCCAATTCGGTCACTCCCTTGGGCACAATTTCCTCCGCCAGCACGGCGTAGTAACAGTCTTGGTTCTGCATGATCGGGCTGATCGTCCCGGGTTCGGTTCGGTGGGCGTATAGGACTCCTTCCAGCGAGTTGCGCAGACCGGGAATATCTTGACCGTCCTGGACAGGGTCGGGGGAGATCACGTTCAGGGAGTCGGCGGCAGCGTCGGTCAGGAAGAGGGCGGCATCAGTGCTGTTGAGAAATTCCTCGGCTTGCGTGTAAATGTCCAACAAGGTTTCCTCACCCGGATCCAGCTTCAGCAAGATGTGTCGTGCGTGCACCTTGACGACTTCGTCGTTCTCCTCGATCCGTTCGAGAACCTCGATCAAGTGGAATCCGAATTCCGTTTCCACCGGTTCACTGATCTGCCCCACCGGCAGGGAGAAGGCGGTTTCCGTGAAAGGAGCGCCCATGCGGTTCCGGTCGAAAGTGCCCAGATCACCGCCGTTGGCGCTGGTGGCGTCCTGGGAGTAAATATCGGCGGCTTCGACGAAGTTGTACAGACCGCTCTCGATCTCACTCTTGATCTCCAGGATGAGGCTGAGGACCTCCTCGTGGTCGGCCTCGCTGGGCTCCTTGGGCCAGGTGATGGCGTGGAGCCTGGCCCGGGTCGGTCGCTGGTAGAGACCGGCATGATCGCGGAAGTAGGCAGCGACTTCCTCGTCTGTGGGTTC
>CBDURX010000063.1:0-7919 GCA_965369485.1 uncultured bacterium
TTCCTCTATGGCGACAACCCGTTCTACCGTTTTTGCGAGCACGTGCTGGTAGGCGTGACGGCCGCTTACTGGATGGTCATGGGCTTTTGGCGCACCATCGTGCCGAAGCTGCTGGTCAACGTGGTGCCTGAGATACCTGTCTACTTGTTCCGCATGGACACCAATCTGAACGTGTCGTTCCTGCACCGCTTGGTCTACTGCATCCCGCTTCTGTTGGGAGTGCTGCTGCTGCTGCGTTTGCACCCCAGGGGCAGGAGTCTCAGCGCCTGGACGCTGGCCTTCATCATAGGCACCACCGCAGGCCTGCGCCTGGTGGGACACCTGGGTGCCGACATCATGGCTCAGATCCACAATAGTATTGGGCCTCTGGTGACCGTGGCCGAGGGCGGCTTCGACCTGGGACGCAGTGTCGATGCCGTTCTGATCACCGGCGGGGTGATCTGTTGCCTGTTCTACTTCGTCTTCAGCCGGCGGGAGGACGGCGCCATCGGGCAGATAAGCAAAGCCGGCCTCTGGATCCTGATGGTGACCTTCGGAGCAGGCTTTGGCTTCACGGTCATGGGACGCATCGCCCTGCTGGTCGGCCGGATGGAATTCCTGCTGCGGGATTGGCTCGGCATCATTTGACTCGGGCCATGCCCGCACTGGACGTCTGCTCCCGTCCTCGGTATCTTCACATAAGCTGCCTGCCAAAAGATACTAGACCCGTTTCGGGCCAGGAGGGGGAGACATGAAACTCCATCGTGCTATGCTGGCACTGATGGCCACGGCATTGCTGACGGTGGTAGCCGGCCTTGCCGTAGCCGAGGATGAAATCGGCATCTTCTTCGACCAAGTGGCTACAGAGAACTGTATCGACATCGGACAATCCACCACGACCCTGGACGCCTATCTGCTCCTGCTGGAACCGACGACCAGCGTGTTTGGCTGGGAGTGTTCCGTGGAGGTGGAGAACGCCTTTGTCCTGGAGGTGGACCTCGCTGGTCAGGCCGTCAACGTAGGTTCCGGCGATGAATACGTGGTGGGCCTCAGTTCCCCTTTACCGGCGAACACGGCGGTGCAATTGGCGCGGATGTCGGTCATGGTCGTGACAGGAGATCAGGCTGGGTTCTACATCTTTCCCGTCACACTTTCCAGCCTCGACGGGACTCCCTCGTATGCCGACGGTGGCAACCCCGAGATCCTGCTGCCCATGACGCCGCACACCATCGGGGCCAATTCCCTGGTGGCGGGCATCAACTTGCCCAATTGCATTCCCACCGAGTCGACCTGGGGGCGGGTCAAGACGATCTACTACGACTGACGACGGTGTGGTCTTCGATTTCGGTCGATGGGAACCGTTTCTGACGGTCCGAAAAAATAGCCGGCCGCGGGATAACCGCGGCCGGCCTAGCGACTAGCCGGTGGGGGATTGGAGGGAGATACCGACGAGCCGCGTATCTATATCATATCACTTTTTGCTTGTTTTCCCCCAGAAAAGTCCTATGCAGAGAATATAGGTTAAGTTTCTGGAAATTTCAAATATTATTGATTGCTGATATCATTTGGTCCTTCCGGAGAGTTGGGACTGCCTGGCGAGGCCAGGTCGTAGGAGGGCGGCGTAGCCGGTATAGGCGCCGGCTCGATCCCGCTGGTAACAGCGTAGAGATAATAGGCAAGGGGAATTACGACGACCGTGAGGACCGTCGACATCAACGCGCCCATCATCAGTGAGATGGCCAGGCCCTGGAAGATGGGGTCGAAGACCATCACGAAAGAGGCGGTGACCACGGTACCGGCAGTCAGAGCGATGGGTAAAAAGCGCACGGCACCGGCCTCGATCACGGAGTCCTTCAGATTCAGACCCTCTCGGAGACGTGTTTGAATGAAGTCTATCAACAACACGCTGTTGCGCACCATGATCCCCGCCAGGGCTATGAGTCCGATCATGGACGTTGCGGTGAAGAAGGCACCGAACATCAGATGGCCGGGGATGATGCCGACGAGGGTCAGCGGGATCGGGATCATCATCAGGATGGGAATGGTGAAGTTCTGGAACATGCCCACGATCAGCAGGTAGATGATCACCAGCACCACGGCGAAGCTGATCCCCAGGTCCCGGAACACCTCGTAGGTGATGTGCCACTCACCGTCCCACTTCAGGGCATACTGCTCCTCGAGTTCGGGCTGGGCCTTGAAGTACTGCTGCATTTCCATGTCGCCCGGCAGATCGATCTCCGCGATTCGCTTCTTCATGTCCAGGATGGCGTAGATGGGCGATTCCAGCTCACCGGCCACGTCCGCGGTCACGTAGACCACACTCTTCAGGTTGCGGCGGTGGCGGCTCTTGGGCTGGATAGTCTCTTCCACTCTGATGACATCCGACAGCGGGATCAGGGCGCCGGCCTGGGAATGGATGTACAGGTCGGAAAGACTTTCCAGGCTTGAGCGATCCTCCAGGGGGAGCCGGACGTTGATGGGCACCTCTTCGACTGCCTCTGGGATGTGGACCAACCCCCCGTCATAGCCGTTCAGCGCCACGCCGAGGGTCTGAGCGACCTGCATGGTGCTGACGCCTCGTACGGCTGCACGATCCTTGTCCACCACGAAGTTGTACTGTCGCTGGTCGTCCTCCACGTACCAGTCGATGTCCACGACTCCCGGCGTGGTCTCGAAGATCTCCTTGACCTGGCGGGCAACCGCGACGCGGCCCTCGAAATCGGGCCCATAGATCTCGGCCACCAGGGTCGACAGCACCGGTGGTCCCGGCGGCACCTCGGCGATCTTGACCGCGGCGCCGTGCAGGGCGGCGATCTCCTGAATGGGGCCGCGCACCCGCTTGGCGATGGCGTGGCTCTGTTCCGAGCGGTCACCCTTGTCCACCATGTTCACCTGCAGGTCGGCCACCGTGGGACCCCGGCGCATCATGTAGTGCCGCACCAGGCCGTTGAAGTTCACCGGGGCGGCCGTGCCGGCGTACACTTGGTAGTCGGTCACTTCCGGCTGTGTGGTCAGGTAATCACCGATCTCCCGCGCCACCTGGGTCGTCTTCTCGAGGGTGGTGCCCTCGGGCATGTCGATGATGACCTGGAACTCGCTCTTGTTGTCGAAAGGCAGCATCTTGACCTGGACTGTCCGGGTCATGAACAGGACACAGGATGCTGCGGTCAGACCCGTCACCACCAGCAGAGCGATGACGCCCTTGCGCGGCTGCTCGATGAGCGGGCGCATGATCCGGTTGTAGCCTCGGTAGATGGCAGTGTCGTGGAGTTTGTAACCCGTCTCCTCAGCTTCGAACTCCGGCTCGTCCGAGAAGCCACCGGTCGCATCGGTGGCGTAACTCTTGGTCGGCTTCAGCAAGCGCACCGCCAACCAGGCCGAGATCGTCAGCGCCACCAGCAGCGAGAAGATCATCGACAGCGCGGCGCCCACCGGCATGGGACGCATGTAGGGGCCCATGAGTCCGCGCACGAAGGCCATGGGCAGCATGGAGGCGATCACCGTCAGGGTCGCCAGGATAGTGGGATTGCCCACCTCCTCGATGGCCTGCAGCGCGGAGAACAAGCTCGCTCGCCCGGCTATCTTGAAGTGCCGGTGGATGTTCTCGACGATGATGATCGTAGCGTCGATCACCAGACCGGTCACCAGGATCAGGGCGAACAGGGTGACCCGGTTCAGGGTATACCCGAAGATGTAGTAGATGAACAAGGTCAGGCTGAAGGTGGTGGGGATGGACAGGAAGATGATGGTCGCTCCGCGCCAGCCCATGGCGAAGAAGACCACGATCACGGCCAGCACGATGGCGATGGCCAGACTACGTATCAAGTTGGACGCCTTGTCCTGGGCGGTCTTGCCGTAGTCCCGGGTCACGGTGACGTGGACGTCCGCCGGGAGCAGGCGGCCCTGCAGCGCTGCAACCTTGGAGTGGATTGCCTGGGCCACCCGAGTCGCATCGCTCCCCTTGCGCTTGGACACGGCCAGGGTCACGGCCGAGAACTCGGCACCGGCAGGGTAATCATCCGGTACGCCCACTTTGGCCGCTTGCGGGCCGATGCCGAAGAACACGTAGCTGTCGATGTCCTCGGGACCGTCGGTCACGGTGGCAATGTCCGTCAAGCGGACCGGTCTTTCGGCGAAACTGCCGACCACCAGGTTGCGCACGTCCTCGGCCGAGCGCAGGAAGGCTCCCGTCTCCACGATGAACTCGCGGTTCCGCGCCGAGAACGAGCCGGACGGCAGGTTCTGGTTCTGCATCTCCAAGGCCGGCATGACCGAGAGGGCGGTGATGTTGAAGGCGGCCATGCGCTGCGGATCCAGCTCGACACGCACGGCTCGCCGTCGACCGCCTATGAGCTCCACCACCGATATATCTGTCACGCTCTGGATCTCGTTCTTCAGCTCGCCCGCGATTTGGCGCAGATCGTAGGGCGCGTATCTGTCGCTCCAGAGGGTCAAACTCATGATCGGCACGTCGTCGATGGAGCGTACCTTGACCATGGGGCCGATGATGCCTGGCGGCGTGATGTCCATGTTGGCGGTCAGCTTGTTGCAGAGCCGTGTGATGGCGTCTTCCATGTTCGTACCGACGATGTAGCGGGCCGTCACGATGGCGAAGCTGGGAAAGCTGCTGGTGTAGACGTACTCGACGTCCTCGATCTCCCAAATTTTTTGTTCCAGGGGCCGGGCCACCAGGTTCTCCACCTCCTGGGGTGTGGCGCCGGGGAACATGACCATCACGTCGATGAAGGGCACGGTGATCTGAGGCTCCTCCTCCCGTGGCGTCAGCGACAGGGAGAAAAGGCCCAGCAGCGTCGTGGCGATTATCAGCAAGGGAGTGATCTTGGAGTCGATGAAGACCTCGGCCAAGCGGGTGGCGATACCTTTCTTCTCCATGACTACCTCACCACCTTGTCGCCCTCGACCAGCGGGGCTGCGGCAGAAACGACGACACTCTCACCGCCGTCGAGACCGGACAGTACCTCCACGTCGTCGCCCCAAGCATGTCCGAGACGCACCCAGCGTAGGCGGGCCGTTTCGTTTTTAGCCACCACGAAGACGCCGCGCAGCTGGCCGCGCTTGATCACGCTCGCGGCCGGGATCAGCACCGCCGTTCGCTCGCCCACCGGGACCTCGACGCTGGCGAACATGCCTGACTTGAGCCGTCCGTCTCGGTTGTCCAGGTAAGCCTCGATGTCGTAGGTCCGGCTGCCGGGGTTGGCGGAGTGGATGATCTCCTCGATGGGTACGACGAACTTCGCGTCGGGCAAGGAGGTCACATCGACACTGATCATGTCGTCCAGGCGGACCAAGCTGATGTATTTTTCGCCCAGGTGCGCGATCACCTTCATGCGCCGGTTGTCCTCCAGCTCCAGCAGCGGCGCGCCGGGGTTGGCCATGTCGCCCACCTCGACCATCTTGCGGGTCACCAGTGCTGGGGCCGGCGCGGTGATCTCCAGGTAGCTGAGGTGGACGTTGATTTCGTCGCGCATGGCTCGGGCCGCTCCGCGGCCGGCGGCCGCGCGATCCCGGCCGGTAAGCACGTCGTCCAGTTGCTGCTTCGAGACCGAGTTCTCCGCGTAGAGCTTCTCGAAGCGAACCACCATCTTCTCGGCGTTGGCCAGGACGGCTTCGGCCTCGACGATACCCGCATCGACCTGAGCACGCTTGGCTATCAGATCGCTGTCGTCGATGCTGATCAGTGGATCACCGACCGCGACCCAGTCGCCTTCGTCCACGTGGATCTCGCGAACCCACCCCATCAGGCGGGTGCTGATATGAACTGTCCTCTCGGCTACGAGGCTGCCGGTGGCCGGCACGGTCAACGGTACGGCTCTGGCCTCGGCGGGGGCCGTGATACATTGAACCTCTTTGGCGGCTGAGGAGGTGTCCTTTTCCCCATTACCGCAACCGCCGAGCACCGGGAAGACAGCCAGAGCGGCCAGGATCAGACCCGCTGCGTTTCGTGAACGAACGCGGCTGGCAGGCCTGCAGTCACGCGTCGCCACCGCTTCCCGTTCAAGCAGTCGTTTCTTACCGTGGAGATTCATGCTGGTTCATCCCTCCGTTGTGGGCAGTGTCACACCGGCGTAACGAAGCCGGGCGAGGCCGACATTGTAATCGTGAAGAGCCTGTACCAGGCTACCCTCGGTCATGGTGGTGGCGGCTTGGGTATCGAGCAGATCCACCATGGTCGCGAGTCCCTCACGGTACTGATTGGTGACGATGCGCAGGCTCTCACGAGCCGCTTCCACGGCGTCCTGGGCCACCTCGACCCTCTCCTTGGCCGCTTTGACATCGAGCCAGGCCTGGGTAGCCTGCAGTTGCGCCTGGCGCATCTCGAAATCGTACATGTGACTGGCGGCTCGCACCTCGGCTTTGGCCTTCTTGAGGTTGCCGATATTTTCCAGGCCGCTGAAGATGTTCCAGGTACCGTAAACACCCACACTCCAGCTCCTGGCGTCATCGCTGAAGATGTTGTCGCCGAAGAGATCTCGCTGGGCGCTGAGGTTGATGTGAGGAATGACGGCGCCCCACGCCACCCCGACCATCTTGCCGGCGGCTTCCACATTCAGCCTGTTTGCTTGCAGGTCGGAGCGTCCCGCCACTCTGGACAGGTCCAGATTCCCCCGCAGGATAGTATCCGCAGACATGGCCAGAGGTCTGGCGGGAGCCAAAGGCAGTGGGGTGGCGGTGGCGGTCAGGAGCTTGATGTGCTCGCCGGCCACGGCCATCAGATTCCGTACCTCGATCAACTTCTGTCGCAGGGCGCTGAGCTGGACCTGTGCCCGGAGCAGATCGGCCGCCGTGGCCATCTCGGCGTCGACCATGGCCTGGGCCTGGCGAACGTGGCCCTCGGCCGAGGCGACGGAAGCGAGCATGACCACCTCGAAGGCCTTGGCCAGGGCCAGGCCCTGATAGGCTTGGACAGCCTGGAATACGACGGTCTCGCTGGCCCGCTGGTGGTTGTAGGTGGCGGCCTTGGCCGCCGCGTCGGCGGCACGCTTGCCGTTGAATCCCATGCCTCCGTTGAAGATGGGCTGCATCAGCATCACCTGCGTATTGAACTGGTTGGCGATGGGTGGATTGTTGATGCCATCCGGGCTGAAGTCGTTCATGGGGTCCACACTCCGCTTGTTCAGCTTGAAAGCGAAGCTGTTCAGTGCGTTGTCGGAGCGGACGAAGAACTCCCCGAGCGTAATGCGCGGTAAGAAACCTTTCCAAGCAGTCAAGGCCTCGGCCTTGGCGACATCGGTCATGGCAGCCGATGCCGCCAGCATCTCGTTCTGGACCAGGGCGACGTGGGTGATCTTGTCGAGGGTCACGTACAGGGTATCGGAGCGGACACTCCCGAGGCTGTCAACAGAGGCCGTGTGGGGTTGTTCGGCAGCGCCTGCCGCGCCGGCGATCAGGAGCCAAACGGCAGCGAAGAGTCCCAGCAGGCCCAGGTACGGGAAGGCCGGAACCCAGGGGATCACCTCGGCGGTCAGGCCGGTTCCCTTGCGCAACTTTCTGTCCATGAGTTTGCCTTTCATTGGCTCTCGGGAGCCGGCACCTTGTGGTCCGGAAAGCCCATCTTGCGCAGGATGGTCATCATGGGGCACCAGTTCGTGAATGCAGACTGCACCAGGTTCAGGCCGATGAAGAGCGTGAAGTACAACCAGTTCGGGCTGACCAACTGGGAGAGAACCACACTGATCAGTACCAGTGAACCCGCTACGAGGCGCAGGAGGCGGTGAACGGTCATGATCGGCTCCTTTCCTGTCGAATCACTAAACCATTATATTCGAAAATTGTAAACTGTGCATATTTTAATACAATTCTTTGTCATGTCAAGGGTTGTACCTGGGAAATTGTGTCTCACTTTTCCAAGTGGTCAGGCAGCTTGGGTAGGCACCCTCCGTTTCCAGGGTGTCTGTCAGGCCCTGAGAGCCCCGGATGGC
>CBDURX010000064.1:0-7911 GCA_965369485.1 uncultured bacterium
GAACTGGACGGATTCTTGAAGTAGCGTCCACCGCCGGCATCGCTGATGGCCTGCAGCTGAGCGT
Source organism: uncultured bacterium (assembly GCA_965369485.1). GTDB lineage: Bacteria > Krumholzibacteriota > Krumholzibacteriia > LZORAL124-64-63 > LZORAL124-64-63 > CBDURX01. The sequence continues at coordinate 65 of CBDURX010000064.1, forward strand.
CGCGTACGTCCGAACCCAGGCCGATTACATGGGTAGTCAAGCGGGGATGGGACGTGATGACCGTGACAGACGATTCGAGAGTCGTCACGCCGTAACCGGTGAAGTCGTAAGCTGCCCCACTGGTCGTCAATCCCTCACCACTGTAGGAAGAATTGTCGAACCAGCTGTAGTTGTCGACCCCGTCGGAGAAGACGACCATGATGTGATGATCATGTGGTCCGTTAGCCAGATAACCGTACACTTCCAGCATCTGCTGGGCTTCCCTCTCGACGGCCGCAAACAGTTTCGTGGCCGTGCCGGGACCGGGCTCGGGAATCGTCAGCAGATCGTCCGGCAGCCAGCTACGGCCACTGGTCGAGGGTTCATGGATAACCTCGTTGAACCAGGTGACGTTCCAGGCAAAGGTGCCGGGGCGACCGGCGAACAGCTCGCTTCCCTGGCGGATGGCGTCGCGTGCCGCTTCCAGCATGGGGGTGAATGCGGGTGGCGAGTGTTGCAGCATGCTGTAGCTCGCGTCCAGGACAAGGCTAAGATAAATACTGGCTGAAAGCTCCTCCGAGTCGGCCTGCAGGATCGACTCGTTGTCCACGGCATTACCGTCGACGAGAAGCTCGACCTGGACCTCATCCTGATCCAGGGCATAGCCTGCAGCATCCCGCGCGATGAACTGGACGACGATGCTGGTCTTTCCCGTGGGACTGTCGTATATGATCAGCGGATCACTGGTCACCTGGATTTCAACGGTCGACGGCGGTCCCCCGGGATCGGTAGGCGAATCCTCTTCACCCGAGCAGCCGCCGACGAGACCGAGGCAGCAGAAGGCGAAGATCCATCTCATAAAAAAACGGCCCTCCATGGCGATACCCTCCTGAACAGAGAAATTGGCCCGCCCTGCAGATCCTCCTTGATCTGAGAGTCGGGAAAGGGATGAAACGATTTTTATCTCCGGCGACCGAAAAGGCAAGCACTATTCGACAGCCCCACTCTTGCAGAAATGTGGGGTTGCCGTTTTCCGAGAAACCGGTTGCTGTAGCCGAAATGTCAGCGTTAGCCACCGGAAGCATCTGCGGGACCCGCGAGGACGCGCCTCGTTGACGTTCAGCGGCCTGCTCTGGAAATCCTTGCTATTCAGGGTCTCGATGGTGGCCATGGCGGGGGCGTCATTTCGAGCCCGCAGCAGCTGTGGTTGGAAAGCAGCTGAGGATAAGGATGCCCATAAGGCCGGTGAGGATCGTGCAGATCGTTGCGAACCCTGGTCGGAATCCCTGTCTGGACATTGTGCCAAGTCCGCGCGGGTGGTTGAGTGATACCTGCATTGTGCGACACCCTGGACTGGTACCGGTGTGTTGATTACAGAGCAATGCGCCTGTCCAGCGCGGGGGACCCGTCGCAAGGCTCCATCCTGATTATGAGCTGATAAGCCGTGATTCAGTATCTTTCCGGTATCCCCCACCAGGGATTATAGCCGAGATGATAGCAGAAATTCAACAGTTAGTGTGGATACGGTTGGCGGAGGCATGGACGAGGTCGCTACGTGTCAGCGTAGGCGAACACCCTTACAAATCATCCAGATAATGGTTGATATTATGAAATCCAGGCTAGTTGTCAATATGACCAACCCACCGACGTCACGATTCCGTAGTCCTTCTTCTCACCTTCTCCGGATGGCGCCTTGCTGTCGTATTCCTGGTAGTAGCTAATGTCTAAGAACAGATCATGAATGATCTCCCGGCGGAGTTTGATGTCGAGGTTGAGACGGTAGCGGTCGTCCTGTGTGATGCTGGGATAAAAGTTGAGCGAAGTGCTGATGTCTGTCTTGGGAGAATTGTACTTGAACAGTGAATAGCTTGCCGTGAAGACACCCTCGCCACTCTCCACCGTGTCCGTGGCAGTGGTCGCGAGCTCGGAGTTCAGTGCAGCTCCGATAGAAAACAAGAGGATGTTCCAATTGTTTTTGATCGGGCTGATGCCCAAGCCGACACTTAAAATAATACGACGCTGCAGATCCAGTTCATCATTGCGCTGCAGCGCTAAGCTGGTGTTGCCGGTCCACTTGCCCTTGAGCAGGCGATGGTACGAGAAGGACAAATCGGTGCGCTGTATAGTACCGGTGGAGTCGCCTTTGTCGGTTAATGTGGTCAGTGCCTTGAGGTCGTAGAGGTTTCGCTCGGTCCGATACGCATTGACCCAGTCGAAGGTCAACTCCAACACATCACTCGCCTTGGTATAGTTGAAGCCGAAGCTCAGGGATCCATCCTGGCTTGACCAGAAACTCTGCTCGATGGGCACGATCTCGACGACGTCGGCTGCTGCGAGGGACGCGGTCAACGACATCCATGTCACGCGCAGCTGGGTACTGTCTGCATCCATGGCCAGCGTGCCGAAGAGACGCTGTCCTTCCCTGGATTCCACGCGAAAGAAGAAGTCACTGTGAAGTTCCGCGATGTCAGCCCACTCGATGTAGATTGTTCCCATCGCATCGGTTTTGATCCTGAGCTTGCCCCGCGCGAGTTCCTTGATCTCGCAGGTGGTGCGATCGCCGTTCTCGAGCGCGACAACGTCTGTTTTCGGGCGGGCGGCGGCGTTTCCAGCCAGCCCGACGAGCAAGGTCGGGATGAGAACGAGGGCCAGTGCCAAGGTCAAGGGCAGTGAGGCACGGTACGGTGGACGGCCTGTTCGTGGAAGAGCTCTGGGAATCACCATCATCCTCGTTGTGGGCGACGAATCCAGCGGCCTGGAAATTCAGCATATGATAATTCGCTGGTTCACCAAAGGCCAGACTGATGGATAAAGTTGCGCAGAGCAAATTGTTTGTGAACACAGCTTGCATGAGATATCAGGTAGGATAGGCTCATGAACGGCAACGGGGGTGGGGTTTTCAGGACGGACAAGGCTGGTCCCAGGTACAAGACTGGAAGATGTAGTCAGCGACGCACCCTGCGCACCGAGCACGGGAAGCAGACGCCATGGTCAAGGAGAACGCGACACGGCACGTCGAGGGAGGACAGCCCCACCACGTCGTCCTGGTCTTCGTGGACGGCTTGGGCTGGGGAGAACCGGACCCCAGCATCAATCCCTGTCACACTTACGGAGGCGATGTTTTCCGCTTGCCGAGTTTGCCCACCGAGCCGGTGGACACCACCTCCGGCGGCTGGGCCGTCCCCATCGACCCGATCCTGGGCGTCGCAGGCATCCCCCAGAGCGCCACCGGCCAGACGACCTTGTTGACCGGCGTCAACGCCCAGGCTCTGCTCGGCAAGCACTTGACCGGCTTTCCCAACGAGTCGTTGCGGCAGCTGCTCCTGGAGCACTCGCTTCTGAAAAGACTGATCGACCGCGGCCTCGTCGCGCGCTTCCTGAACGTCTTCCGGCCGCTCTTCTTCGAGCTGCCACGGGAGCGGCAACTGCGTCTCTCGGCCACGACCGTGGCAAACCTGGCGGCCGGCAATCGCTTCTACGATCTGGACGACCTGCGCGCTCGCCGCGCCATCTACCAGGAGTTCACCAACCAGAACCTGCGAGACAAGGGATTCGACGTGCCGCTCTTCTCGCCCACCGAAGCCGGGTACATCCTGGGCCGGCGGGCCCGGGAGCACGATTTCCTGTTCTACGAGTACTTCCTGACCGACCACGCCGGCCACTCACAGGATCCCGAGCTGGCAGGTATGCACCTGGGACGCCTGGATGCATTCATGACCGCTCTGCTGGCGGAACTGGGGTTGGCTGGTGGAGGTCATGAAGCCGAAGCCGCCGCGGGCTGCGGCACCGCTCCGGGAGCGGGCGACACTGCTGCCCGTATCCTCGTCCTGCTGACCAGCGACCATGGCAACATCGAGGACCTCTCCACCAAGCGCCACACGCTGAACCGGGTGCCGTTGATGGCCTGGGGGTGGGGGGCGGAGCGGATCGTGCAAGAGGTGCGGGAACTCACCGGGGTCGCGCCGGCGATTCGACGTCTTTTGCTGCCGTGACCGTCAGGGTCTCTGTTCCCCTTTGAGGTGCGTGTCCAGGAAGGCGAGTATCCGCCGGTAAGCCTCCATCCGGTTCTCCTTCTTCAGGAAACCGTGCCCCTCGTCCTCGAACACGATGTACTCCACCGGAACATTGTTGCGGCGGGCGGCGGCCACGATCTCGTCGGACTCCACCTTGAGCACCCGCGGGTCGTTGGCGCCCTGCAGTACCATGAGCGGTCGGGAGATGTTCTCGGCGTGGAACAGGGGCGAGATCCTGTGGAGGTACTCGCTGTCCTGCAGGGGATCGCCCATCTCCTGGTAGAGGGCCACGCGGACCGCCTCCCACCACGGTGGCATCTCGGACAGGGTCCGCGGCCAGTTGGAGATGCCGAAGAGATCCACGCCGACGGCGAACTCCTGCGGTTGGAACGCCAGAGCCGCCAGCACCATGTAGCCGCCGTAGCTGCCGCCGATGATCCCGATCCGCTCCGGGTCCACCGTGCCACTGCGGGCGAGAAACTCCTTGCCCGCGACGCAGTCGGCCAGATCGGCCTCGCCGTGTTTCCGGTCGTCCGCCTGGTAGAAACTCTTTCCGTAACCGGAACTGCCGCGGTTGTTCACGGCCAGGAAGGCATAGCCGTGGTTGACCAGGTACTGGGCCAGGCCGTTGTAGTTCAGCCGCGATTGCCCGCCGGGACCGCCGTGGACCCAGACGAGGCCGGGGATCTTGCCGCTGTCCGCCGCGGACGTGTTGTCCGAGTGAAGCGGCTCGTAATGGACGGCGGGAATCTCCATGCCATCGAAGGAAGAGAAGCGCACCACTGCGGCGCTGGCCAGGTGATCTGGATCGATCTCGGGGCTGAGGGCGTCGGTCAACCGTCTGAATTTTTGCGTGGCGAATTCGTAGACGTACAGGTTCCGGGGTGCGGTGGGCCCGTCCAGGTAGAAAGCCATCAGTTTTTCCGACCGCGACAACTGCACTCCGGAGATCGCCCCGGCGGGCAGCGCGGGCAGCGCGACCGGCTGGTCCCTGGCCGTATCCGTCACCCTGATCTCGGTACGCCCGTCGTTGTTGATGGTGACGACCCGATACTTCCTGTCGTGGGAGAGGGTTGTGGAGGTTATGTCCCAGGCCGCCCGCTCCGTCTCCGTCGCCTGCCCGCTCTCGAGGTCGTAACTGGCCAGGTAAGTGAATTCGCTGCCCTCGTCGGTGCGGAAGACGAGGCGGCGGGAATCCGCGCTGAAGCCCACGGGCCCGTAGTTCACGTTCCCCGTGTGAGGGGAGATGTACAGTGTCTCGCCACTTTGCAGGTCGTGCAGGTACATCTCCGAGTTGTTCCGTGTGATGGAGCGTCGCAGGGCGAGGTAGCGCTCGTCGGGCGAGATGGCGCTGAAGGAGTACCCGTAATCGTTCTGGAAGATCAGGCGCGAGGTGAGCGTCGCCGTTTCCATTGCGTAGACGTCCATGAACTTCGGATCGCGGCGATTCGTGCTGAAGTAGAAGCTCAGGCCGTCGTGACTCCAGCCGTGGAAGACCGCACGCACGCCCTCGTAGGAGGTCAAGTCCATCACACTGCCGTCTTCATCCCGCAGGTGGATGTGAGTCAGCTCGTTGCCACCCTCGTCGCTCCGGTAGAGGATCCGGTCGTCGTGGGGAAAGTAGGAGAGGGCGAAGAAGGAGTTACCGGTGGAGTGGGTCAGCTGGGTCGCAGCGCTGCCGCGCAGAGGCATGGAGTAGAGGTTGAAGACTCCCGACTTGTCGCTGGAGTAGAGAACGCGCTGGTCGTCGTGGGAGAGACTGCTGCCCCTGAGCGACGTGGTGTTCAAGAACTGCTCGATACTGTAGCGCGGGATGTCTTTCTCGGTCAGGCTGTCGCAGCCGAATCCGCCCAGGCAAGCCGTCAACGCCAGAACCAGTCCCAACCCAGAGGCAATGTGCGTGTGAATCTTCGTCACCGTTCATCTCCTGCTGTTACGTCCAGTCGAAACTTTCCAGGATCCACGTCCGTTACCTGAAGGGAACCGTGGCTGACAACATAAGACTCTCGCCCCGGCGAGGACTAGGAGAATCCTGCCCAGTGGGAGGTGGATGCTTGCGGCCTAGTCCGCACCCTGGTATCGTCTACCTTCTGGTAGAAAATAGGAGTTGTACATGAGACTGACCAAGACAACGGAATATGCCATCAGGGTGCTGGTCTTTCTGGTTCACCATGAGAAATCCCCCTGTTCCACCTACAGTCTTCACCAGGCCCTGGACATCCCCTACAAGTACCTGGGCCGTCTGATGAAGACCCTGACCGACGCCGGGCTCTTGACCTCGACCCGCGGCAAGGCTGGCGGTTACCAGATAAAGGGTGACACGACCAGGATCGACCTGCACCAGGTTATCGCTGCCGTGGAAGGAGTGGATGATTTCGAGCGGTGCATCCTGGGTTTCGCCGACTGCTCCGACACCAACCCGTGTGTCATGCACGATCGCTGGGGAAAGCAACGAGAGCTGATCAAGGAGATGTTTACCACCGTGTCCCTGGCAGATCTTGCGGCCAAGACCGATCTTCGCCAGTGACGGTCCGCCGGTCAGGGTCTCATGCCCTCCAGGTAGAACACCTCGAACACCTTTTCGTGGAAGATGGGGCCGTGGCCGAAGTAGCCCTCCTCGCCGAACAGTTCGCCGTGGTCTGACATGATCATGAAGTAGGTGTTCTCGGGACAACGCTCCATGAACTTGCCCACCACCTTGTCCAGGTTCTCCACACAGACGATCTGCTTCTCGTAGAACGCCTTGAACTGCTGGGGTGAAAAGAACTCTTCCTGCTTCTTGTCCTTCACGAATTCGGACGGGTTCTTGAGGAACTCGTCCAGCGACTTGAAAACGCCGTGGACGCCGCTGATATGGGGCAAGTCCTCGGCTTTCTCACCGGGCAGCAGATAAGGGTAATGAGTCTCGCCGGTGTTGATGAAGAAGAAGCAGGGCTGGTCCGGTTTGAAGGTCAGCAGGTCGAAGATGGCCTGCAGATCGTTGTGGGAGGGAGCCAGCTCGTACTTGTCGAAGTGGATGGACATGGTCGTCATGGGATTCAGGACGGGCAGGCTGACGCAGCCCTCGCAGTAGTATCCCTGCTCCTTCAGGAAGTAGGGCAGGGAGAGTTGGGGAACGAACTTGGTGAACTCGACAGCCGGCATGTTCAGCCGCTCGGACCAGAGGGAGAACTCATCGCGGTAGACGTTGGAGGCGAAAACACCCTTGGGGCTGTTGTGCGGGACCATCCCCATCAGGAAGGTGTAATGGCTGGGGCTGGTCCAGCTGGCGTAGCTGTAACGGAGTTTGGGCTTGCCGATGCGATCCAGATTCGGCGTGTTGGCAGCCATGTAGGCGTCGTAGCGGCAGCTGTCGAACACGACGAACACGATGTGGTTACGCTTCTCGTCGCCCTTGAAGATCTTTTTGACACCCTCGATGATCGAAGCCATGGTCCGCCCTTGCATGGAGAGAGGCCGTGTCCGGTCCGCTACCAATTTCGCTCGTGTGCCTGAAATCGGCAAGTCTGAGGCAATATAGAGGATTGACCTGCGTTATTCCACCGTGCCAAGGGGAGACAAAGGGAAGGGCCACCGGCAAGGGGGGCGCACCGGCGGCCCGGGTGGGGGAATCGTACTGCCATCGTGAGTCTAGAAAACCTGCTCCAGGGCTGCCGCCAGATCTTCCTTGGGCCTCAGGCCAACGAAGGAGGCGGCGACCTGCCCGTCCTTGAAGATCATCACCGTGGGAATGCCGCGGATTCCATAGCGGGCCGCCAGATCCTGGTTGTCGTCGACGTTGACCTTGACGACCTTGACCTTGCCCTCGTAATCGGCGGCCAGTTCTTCAACTATGGGGCCGATCATCTTGCAGGG
>CBDURX010000065.1:0-7863 GCA_965369485.1 uncultured bacterium
AGAGGTACACACCGTCGAGGCCGAAGTTGCTGTGAGCGCGAACGTAGGCTGTGACGACAACGTCGCCCTGCTGCTCTTCCAGGATGGGGATGTGTCCCACACGTAACATCCCACTATCCATGACGCCCTTGGCCCGGCAATGCAGGGCGTCATCGGTGAGCCAACCACCGTAAGAGTAGCCCTGGACGGAATAACCCGGGGCAGCCTCCTGGTAGGCGGCCAGTGCCTCGTCGTCGTAAATGGTGTTGCCGAACAGTGGCATGTAGATGACATCGTTCAAGATCAAGCTGTTGGTGTAGGAAGCGGGATTGTTGCCGCCGATGTTATAACAGTAGACACGGTGTACCTGGTAGTTGCGGCCCGTGGAGGACCTGAGAGACGCCAGCAGGGTGGCTCTTTCCTCCAGTGGCGTGTAGGTCCAGTGGCTGGACCAGACCTCCTTGACCAGGGCCGCCTCCTCGTCCAGGAACTTGGCCCAGGTGTCGATGTGATGGATACCGCCACTCTCGATGTAATCGAGCACCTGGTAGGAAAGGGTGCCGTAATAATCGAACATGAGCTGGTCGACCTCGACCGATGTCATCCCGTTGTGAGATAACGCTTCGTCGTAGACAAGCTGCGTGGAGGAGCTGATGTGAGCGCCGTCAGTCATGTAGTTGCCACCAGTGTGGTACATGTCGTGACTGTAAACCGGAATTCCTTGCTGCTGACCAAAGTAGAGTGGGATCAGGTTGTCGTTGGGTCGCCACGGCCGGTTATAGGTGTGATTGATGATGCTGATGTCACCGGCACCGTCGAAAACGAACCACGGGCCGTAATCCCGGGTCCAGATGGAATCGTTGGGGCGGACCAGGAACTCGACCTGGTCCATGTCGACGCCGTTGGCGGCCAGATTCGTCTCGGCAGTGCTGAGATATCCACTGGAGACAACGACGTGCAAGGTAACCTGGTCGTCAAAATCCCGCAGCAATGTGTACGGTAGTCCCAGGGGGTAACGGATCAGTACCCCCGTGCAAGGTTCCCACTCCGCGCTGTTACGCAACGGCCCCACCGGCGGTGGGTCGGACCTGAGGTCCAGCCCCGGCATTTCGTGTTCGCGGCCAGCCCAGAGCAACCGCTCGGCAGCTGTCTCGTGATGGGGGAGAAGCACTTCGAGACCGTCCACATCCCATTCGCCGCGGGCCGTGTCGCCTGGTATCAGAAGTAGTGGTACCAGAGCGAGAATGCCGAAATACTGCCGGTGGCGATTCATGTCATCCTCCCGTTGCCAGAGCTGAAGTGGAAACAACGCTGCACTATTATACCACTTCTGGCAGTCGAGGAAAGCCTGGCCCAGTTTAAGGTTTTCTGGGGCCTCATGAGGAAAGGGGTCATACGCAGTCCGGTCAAGTTTTCCGGCAGCGTTGACGATAAGATGATCAGAGGAGGTCCAGTCATGATTTCCGCCATCCAGCACGCGCTCTTCGGAATGAATTATCATCGCAAGATGCTCGATGACGCGGCTTACAATATCTCACGGGCCAGTGCCAGCTACACGGCAGGAAGTGGTCCACCGGTGGATCTCGCTCAAGAGATGGTGAACATGCTCGTAGCCAAACACGGTTTCTCAGCCAATGTGAAAACCATCCAGGTCGCAGACAGCCTGATTGGCACCTTGCTGGACATATATGCCTGATCCGTGGCGATCAGGTGATGTAAAGATGATGCAACAGTAATGATCCGGTCATGCAGGAAGGGCGGCTCCCCCCGTGGAACCGCCCTTCTTCAGGTTTGCCTCGATAGCATGACCTGCTAGACGAAAATCTCCGGTATCTCCAGCTCACGCTTCTGGAAGGCGGTCACAAAGGCGCTGACAACCTTGGGGTCGAACTCCTTACCGGCGCCTTTGACGATGATCTCCTTGGCATCGTAGGGCGACATGGCCTTCCGGTAGGGTCGGTCGCTGGTCATGGCGTCGTAGACATCGGCCACGGAGATCACTCGCGACTCGACAGGGATTTCCTCGGTAACCCGCTTCTTTTCGCCTGTACCGTCGAACCTGTCGTGGTGCGCCAAGATGATGGGTATGATGCGGCGCAGGGAGGAACCCACGGGTTCGAGGATAGAGGCCCCCTTATCCACGTGCTTCTTCATCATTGCATATTCATTCTGGCTCAGCTGTGCGGCCTTGTACAAAAGATCGCGGCTGATGTCCAGCTTGCCGATGTCGTGCAGCAGAGCGGCGGCACGTACTTCCTCGATTCTCTCTGCGTTCATGCCGAGATGGGAGGCGATGGTGGCCGCGTAGATGGATACGCGGTAAGAGTGGTTCTCGGTGTACTTGTCTTTGGCGATGAACTGGCGCAGAATCATCAGCAGTCCGTAGTAAGTCGCCTGTAGCTCCCTCATCTTGGCGGCGTGACGTTCGTGCAGGGTTCCCATGGCGTAACCGGTGATGATCAGCATGCATCCCCAGGCGAACAGGTCGTAGTAACGCCCGGACATGAATTGCGTGTCCACCTCCGCGGAGAACATCCGCGTGTTGTAGTGGGCTAGCAGGCCCACGAGGAACACACTGGCGACAGCCGTCAGGGTGGCATGGCGTCGTCCGAAGAAGTAGGCCGAAAACAGGGTCGGCAGGGTGTAGAACCCCAGAACCATGCGATGTGCTGTCACCAGGTAATTCATCGCAAAAGCGATGAGTAGCAGGGAGAGGATCAGCCAGAGCTCCTTGTTCACCTCGGCGAATTTCTGAGCCAGATTGGCCGTCGAGAACGAGGGGCGCGAACGGCGGACCGAAGACGTCTCGATGAATGGAACAGGGTCAGATGGCGCCGCGTGGCTGAAGTTCTCTACGTCGGTATTTTTCTCCAGCGCGGCTGGAGTCGACTGCGGAGAGGCTTGCTTGGGCTGGGCGAGGTCGCCTTCCTCCCGCGTCTCTTGAGAATTTTTCAGAATCGTGTCGGTCACGCCATCCCTCCTGGTCACGGGCGAACTTTTCCCATTGGAAAGGTACGTCTTGTTCCATCGACTCTCTTCAGGGGGACTTGAGAAGTAATCTCAACCGGGAACGGGCATCATTCAGATGTAACGAGACGAATGCGGCTAACAACCGGCCAACCTATAGCCGGATTATTCACGAAGGAGCTTCTGCGGATGGTTAAAAGCCTGCCAGAACACGTGTTATCGAATTTGCTCGATTCACGTACCGCACCGGGCACGCCTCCCTCACAAATTCTTGCGAGCTGGTGTTCTGGCAGGCTTTTTCCTCATCCTCGCCACGCTCATTCATGAATAATCCGGGCTCTGCCTGGGGGCAGATTTGAGCCGCGTACGGTCCGGATGAGGGCTTGGCAAGCGGGTACGGAGGCGATTATTGTGGAGGCGTTATCTGGGAGAGATGGTCGTGTGGGTGGCTGCAAGTGTTGCGGAGCCCCAGCTGGAGGTATGGACTTTGAAGCTGTTACCGGTACTCTTCGAGGATCACACCGTCGGGCGATTCCGGCCTCTGAGCTGGAGCTGGCCCGTCTATGAAATTCGCTGCGGCTTGTTCAACCTCCGTGAACGGGTTCAGACCGTCCAGCGTGAGGCGGGAGGCGAAGCGGCTGGTTCTGCACCTCCTTACGGACTGGTATCCCGGCCTTATTTGCAACCACTGCAACGTAACGAGGGTGGCTTGGTGGGTGTGAACGCCGTACGTTCCGCCCTGGCCCAGGTAGATCGGGTGCTGTTGCTGAATGGTCGATTGGGGCCGCGGTGGGACGTTATCGCGGCGCTATGGACGGAAAGCTTGCAGGAGGGCCTTTTCGGTTGGCGTGATGCTGAGGGTTGGCTGGCTTTCGGCGTGGACCCAGCCACCGGCAGTGAACTGCTCAACGACTGGTCCGCCTGGGAAAGGGCAGCACAGGCCGGAGGCTGTTGGACGGACGCTGAGAGGCGATCGCCCAGCTGGAAACCCACTCTAGTACAAGGTTGGACAGAGACGCCCCTGACCGCAGCAGGACACTACTGGTGTACGGAACCGGCGCACGGGTGCCGGCCGCAAGCTCTTGCCGCGGTTCTGGCGAGCCGTGATTTCACGGCTCCGGCGGTCCTCGAGGCTATCTGGGACCTGGTGCCAGCCACGGGTCCGGCCATCGTCGCCGACGTGAAAAACGTAGTCGCGCCTGGTAAAACGATCGTCAGAGAACTCTATGGTATCCAGCCCGTCGCCGAGAACGATAAATGGTGTGCGGCCTGGCGCGGGGAAAGTGTTTTCACCGCCATGGATCCCTCTCCGTCGCCGGTAGACCAGACAACTGTTCACATCCTTGGCAGCGATGGAATCTGGCTGGCAGCCGGCGTGTGTCTGGCGCCGACCACGGTACTGGACATCACCAGGGGACCGATCGTCCTGGACCGCGGGGTCGAGGTCATGCCCCACAGCTATCTCGCCGGCCCGCTCTATGTGGGGCCAGGTACGGTGATCAAAGCCGGCGCCAAGATTTACGGAGAGACTTCTGTGGGAGCCGTGTGCAAGATCGCCGGGGAGGTGGCCGAGACCACCATCGGTGATTTCAGCAACAAACAGCACGATGGATTCATCGGACACGCCGTGCTGGGTAGCTGGGTCAACCTGGGGGCCGGGACGACTTGCAGTGACTTGAAAAATAACTACGGACCTGTACGCATCGATCTAGGCGATGGACCGGTGGATACCGGCTTGCGGTTCATCGGCCTGCTCATGGGTGACCACAGCAAGACGGCTATCGGCAGTCTGCTGAACACTGGCACCTGTATCGGCTTTTCTTGCAACGTATTCGGAACTGGTTTCCCGCCCAAATACCTAGTCAGCTTCACCTGGGGTTTCGGTCAGGAGGTCTACGCGTGGGAAAAGGCCGTTGCCACTGCGGAAGTGGTCTACAAGCGCCGCGGGTGCAGTTTCACACCGGCTCACGCAAACCTTTTCCGGACCTTGGCAGGTGGCGACACGCATCGCTCGTGAATCGATCTGGAGCTCTAGTGCCTGCAAGCCGCCAGCCTGGTATTGATATTCCTCTCTTATTGCACGAATCCCGGGGCGTGTGAGTGCCGGCGAATCCAGCCAACCGTGCCATGATACAGTCCACTTATCCTGATTTGCTATGCCCGTTAATGATATAAATTCAATATCTTACGTGATTAGTTGAATGAATGACATGAAATTGAGTGCAGCGAGGGTAAGAATCGGCACGCGCATTGAATGTCCTGGCTCCAATGTTTCCTGCGCTGCTCGGGCTTGCCCGCTGTAGTACTTACGCTCTCCGTGTTGTAGGTTTTCCTCAGCTGGGCACGCGGCAGATCGCGGGAAACATTATTTTTTTCCCCGCTTCACGATGCTCCCAACTGATTGACACCGTTCCATGTGGGTGTTAGCGTCCTGCCCATGATGCAGGCACACATGCGGCGGCCCTTGGGCTAGCCGAGTCATTTCTGCCTCCGGAGGAGTTCGGGTGAAAGAAGCTCTCGGTATGATCGAAACGCGCGGTTTCGTGGCCATGGTCGAGGCAAGTGACGCCATGGTCAAAGCCGCAAACGTCAGACTCATCGGGTACGAGAAGATCGGCGGTGGATATGTCACCGCAGTCGTACGCGGTGATGTCGCCGCAGTTAAAGCAGCTACCGACGCCGGTGCGGCTGCCGCCAGCAAGATCGGCGAACTCGTCACCGTTCACGTGATCCCGCGCCCGCATACCAATGTGCAGGAAGAGCTGCCCATCGGTGGCGTGATCGAGGAGTGAGGACAGGGTGCGCCTGGCCAAAATTGTCGGAACGGTCGTCGCGACCCATAAAGACCCCAAGTTATGCGGTGGCAAGTTCCTCGTCGTCGAAGACGTCGGTCTCGACGGCAAAGGTCGCGGCACGCACCTGATTGCGTTCGACGCGGTTGGAGCCGGTTACGGCGAGGTCGTACTTTACGCCCAGGGGTCCTCGGCCCGTCAGACCGTACCTACCGATGGCTGTCCCGTAGACTGCACCATCATTGCCATCGTCGACGTCCTGGAAACCGGGGGACAGACACGCTACGTGAAGGGATCGGACCAGCCGTGGTCATGATCTGTATTCCCCAGCCGCTGCGTGGCCGCGTAGCGGCTGCATATTGTCGGCCAAAGAGGTGAATCATGGCTGCCAGGGAACAGCGATCCCTCCAGGACATCATTCGCGGCCGAGTCAGAAGAAATATATCTGCGCGAGCAGAGCCGACCGGCGAGGGCGCACCTCCCTTGGCCGCAGCCGACACCATTCCCCGCCAGGCGAACAATCACGGCTTACCTGCCGAGATCAATGGGACCGCGATCAGGTCTAGTGACCCAACAGTGCCGGCCGCGCGCGTGTACAGCCCTCCGCTGTCTCGAGTGGGGCGGCGTGGCTTGCACGACGACGTGGAATCTGCTGTGGCGGCGGCCAGCGAGGCCTTCACAGCTTACCGCAAGTTGCCGCTGGAGCAGCGGCGTGAGATCATCGCCAACATTCGTCGCCGCCTGCTCCAGGAGGTAACGAACCTGGCCCGGCTAGCGGTGGAGGAGACTGGACTCGGACGCATCGAGCACAAGATCGCGAAAAACCGACTGGTCATCACTAAGACTCCCGGACCGGAATTCCTTATGCCCGAAGCTTTCAGCGGCGACGACGGACTGACCCTGCTGGAATACGCCCCTTTCGGGGTGATCGCCGCCATCACACCGGTGACGAACCCCACCGAAACTGTCATCAACAACGGTATCAGCATGCTAGCTGGCGGCAATAGTGTGGTTTTCAACGCCCATCCCAGCGCCAAGCGGGTTACCTCCACGGCCATCAACATCGTAAACGAAGCTGTGCGCGAGGCGGGCTGCGAGGTGGACTTACTGCACGCCTGCCACGAGCCGACCATTGCTACGGCCCAGCAGTTGATGCGGCACCGGGAGGTCAGGCTGCTGGTGGTCACGGGCGGCGCCGGCGTCGTCCGGACCGCCATGGACTCGGGCAAGAAGGTCATTGCCGCCGGGGCCGGTAATCCGCCCGTGGTGGTGGACGCCACGGCTGACCCGGCCACAGCTGCAGGGCACATCGTTGCAGGAGCTTCCCTGGACAACAACATCGTTTGCGTGGCGGAGAAGGTTTGCATTGTCGAAGCCGCACAGCGGGACGACCTGGTGGCCGCAATGGTGAACCACGGCTGCCGTCTGCTGACGGAAGCGGAACTGACCCGTGTTGAGGAGGTCATCTTTCGCGAGCAGCGGGGGGATAACCGCCCGGCGGTCATCGAGCGGAAGTGGGTCGGTAAGGACGCCGTCAAGATCTTGAGGGCGGCTCGCGTCGAGGCCTCGGGTGACCCGCCACTGGCGCTGGCGCTCGTGCCACCGGAGCACCCACTGGTCTGGACGGAACAGATGCTGCCAGTCTTTCCCGTGGTGGTGGCCCCGGACACCGAGTCCGCCATCGACATGGCCGTGCGCTTCGAGCAGGGTTACCATCACACCGCCATGATGCACTCGAAGGATGTGGAGATGCTGAGCTTGATGGCCCAGCGCATCGACACCTCTATCTTCGTGAAGAACGGCTCTTGCGCCGCCGGTCTCGGTGCCGGCGGTGAGGGCTACACGAGCTATACCATCGCCTCACCTACGGGGGAGGGGCTGACCACGGCCCGGAATTTCTGCCGCCGCCGCCGCTGCGTGCTGGTGGGATCCTTCCGGATCGTCTGACGGGGTACCATGCTACCGCGAGAGCCAGATGAGCGCAGCCTGGGATTTCTCGAAACCGACAGCCTGGCGCGTGGTGTCGTTTGTGCCGACGCCATGATCAAGACGGCGGCGGTACGGTTAGCACTGCTGGCTCCCGTCTCGAGTGGCCGCCTGCTTGTGGCCGTCGATGGCGAAGTGG
>CBDURX010000066.1:0-7804 GCA_965369485.1 uncultured bacterium
ATGCCTGGCTCAGAGGCAGGATCTGAGCCAGACACATTTTCGAAGCCACAACCTTTGTTTTTACCTGGATCCCCTCGTGAGATACAATCGGCGGGATCTCCGCAGGGTGAGGCCCGAGCCGGCGTTCCTGTCCACACCGGGGCAGGGGGCCACCAGGCGCGGCGCACTTCGCATCTTGCCGAGCCAACCAGGGAGGGTTCCCACATATGACTTTGCGTGTGAGCGTATCCGGCGTCCGCGGTGTCGTGGGTGACGGTTTCGATGCGGTGGTGGCCACACGGTGGGCGGCTGCTTTCGGCGCCTGGCTGCCGGCAGGGCCGGTGGTCGTCGGCCGGGACACCCGGCCTTCGGGCGAGATGATACGTCGAGCTGTTGCGGCGGCTTTGATGTCCACCGGCCACGAGGTCTGGGACATCGGGGTTGCCACGACCCCGACCTGCGAGGTAGCCGTCGGCGA
This sequence comes from uncultured bacterium, assembly GCA_965369485.1. GTDB lineage: Bacteria > Krumholzibacteriota > Krumholzibacteriia > LZORAL124-64-63 > LZORAL124-64-63 > CBDURX01. The sequence continues at coordinate 458 of CBDURX010000066.1, forward strand.
GAGCGAGGCCGTCGGCGGCGTCATCATCACCGCCAGCCACAACCCTCAGCCGTGGAACGCCCTGAAGTTTCTGGAACAGAATGGGCTCTTCCTGACCAAGAACCAGAACCGGGAGCTGCGTGCAGAATATGACGCGGCCACCGGCCACGTACCCTCCGACCGACTCGGCAGCTACGTGGAACATCCCGGCGCCGACCAGCAGCACTTGGATCTCCTCCTCGCCTTGCCCTGGCTGGATCGGCAGGGAATCGCCCGGCGCAACCTGCACGCCGTGGTCGACGCCGGCGAGGGGGCAGGGGGCGCCATCGTGCCGGCGCTGCTGGAGGAACTCGGTGTCCGTTGCACAAAGCTGAACTGCAGTCTTACCGGGCGTTTTCCCCGCGACCCCGAACCTACGCCTGCCCACCTGCACGAGCTGTGCGAGGCGGTCACCGTATCCGGCGCCGACATCGGCTTTGCCGTGGATCCCGACGTGGACCGCCTGGCCCTGGTCGACGCTGCCGGCCAGGCCCTTAGCGAGGAGATGACCCTGGTCCTGGCCGTGGACTTCCTCCTGGGGCACAAGAAGGGACCGGTCGTGGTCAATCTCTCCACCACGGGCCTGATGGAAACGGTCGTGGGCCGGCATGGCGTGACCTTGACACGTACCCCTGTGGGCGAGGCCAACGTGGTCGAGGTCATGCTGGCACAGGATGCAGTCATCGGCGGCGAGGGCAACGGCGGCGTGATCTATCCCGCTGTTCACGCCGGGCGGGATGCCCTGGTTGGCATTACCATGATTCTGCAGAACCTGGTTCAGGCAGAAACCAGCCTCGCCGAACTGGCCGGCCGCTTTCCGCCGGTGTCCATGGTGAAAGTGAAGGTGGCCAGCGACGCTCTTCCCGCGGAGGAGGATCTTACCGCTATCCTGCAAGGGCTGGGTTCTGGTAAAATAGATGCGGGGGATGGTTTGAAGTGGACAGGCAGTGACGCCTGGGTCCACGTGCGTCCTTCCAATACCGAGCCGGTAGTGAGAATCATCGCCGAGGCCGCCGACGCGGAGCAGGCCCGTGCGCTGATCGACAAGGTCAAGTCCGGCCTATAGGATACCGCCGCTCGAAGCGTCTGGGTGGCGATGAACCGCAGCACTCCGGATCGTGCGCGTCTGCGCGCAAGGAGGCGTTCGTCATGTGTGGAATCGTAGGAATTGCAGGGAACCGGGATGTGACGCCCTTGCTCATCGAAGGGCTGCGCCGCCTGGAGTATCGCGGCTACGACAGCGCCGGCATAGCTGTCCATGGGGACGGCGGCCTGCGCATCCACAAGAACCAGGGCAAGATCAAGGATCTGGAGCTGAACTTTCCTTGGGAAGACCTGACCAGCAGTTGTGGCATCGCCCACACTCGCTGGGCCACCCACGGCGAGCCCAGCACGGTCAACGCTCACCCACATCAGCACGGGTCGGTGGCACTGGTACACAACGGTATCATCGAAAATTTCAGCAGCCTGAAGATCCAGCTGGAAACGAAGGGACACGAGTTCGTCTCCGAGACCGACACGGAGGTCCTGGCCCACCTGATCGATGACCAGTACGACGGTAAACTGGAAGAGGCGGTCCAGAGAGCCCTCAAGCTGGTGGAGGGGACCTACGGAATCGCCGTCCTTCACGCCGACGAACCCGGTAAAATCGTGGGTGCCCGCCGTGGCTCACCCCTGGTCGTGGGTGTCGGCAAGGGGGCCAACTACCTGGCCAGCGATGTGGCGGCCATCCTTGGCCATACCCGGCAGGTGATCTACCTCGACGACTGGGAGATGGTCGTCATCACACCCGACGACATCTCCATCATGAACATCGACAACGAGGCGGTAGCCAAGGAAGTCCAGGAGATCACTTGGGACCTGGATCAGATCCAGAAGGGCGGCTATCCCCATTACATGATCAAGGAGATCTTCGAGCAGCCGGATACCATCTACGACGCCTTCCGTGGCCGCATCCTGCCGGAATCCGGTGACGTCAAGCTAGGCGGGTTGCAGCTGACGGACTGGGAGCTGCGCAACATCAGGCGCATCATCATCCTCGCTTGCGGGACGTCCTGGCACGCCGGTCTCGTCGGGGAATACCTCCTGGAGGAGTACGCCCAGATCCCGGTGGAGGTGGAATACGCGTCGGAGTTTCGCTACCGCTCGCCCATCATCGATCCGGGCACTATCTGCCTGACCATCAGCCAGAGCGGCGAGACCATCGACACGCTGGAAGCAATGCGGGAGGCCAAGCGCCGCGGCGCCAAGGCCATCGGCATCACCAACGTGGTGGGCTCAACCATCGCACGCGAATCCGAATGTGGCATCTACATCCACGCCGGTCCCGAGATCGGTGTCGCCTCGACCAAGGCCTTCACCTGCCAGATCACCATCCTGATTCTGCTGACGATCCTGCTGGGCCGGCGCAACGCCCTGAGCGCCGAGTTCGGCATGCGACTCCTGCAGGAGCTGCAGAGGATCCCCGGGAAGGTCCAGAAGATACTGGACAAGTCGGACGAGATCCTGCGCATTGCCGAGGTCTACAAGGGACACAGCAACTTCCTGTACCTGGGCCGCGGCGTAAACTTCCCCATCGCCCTGGAAGGGGCTCTGAAGCTGAAGGAGATCAGCTACATTCATGCAGAGGGGTACCCCGCCGCCGAGATGAAGCACGGACCCATCGCCCTGATCGATCCCCACATGCCGGTGGTGGTATTGTGCTCGCGGGACGGCAGCTACGAGAAGATCAGGGGCAATGTCCAGGAGGTCCAGGCGCGTCACGGCAAGATCATCAGTCTCGTGACAGAGGGCGACGAGGAGATCGCCGGCTTGAGCGACCATGTCATCACCATTCCGGAGACCATGGATATGCTGTCGCCGCTCCTGTCGGTCATCCCACTGCAGCTGCTGGCCTACCACATCGCCATGCTGCGCGGGGAGGATGTGGATCAGCCTCGCAACCTTGCCAAAGCAGTCACCGTGGAGTAGAACGGATAGGCCTACAGGACGTGTGCATTGAAATGGAGCCGATCACGCCGTTCAAAATCACGACCTGGTACAAGGCGCCAAGCCCGGATTATTCACGAAGGAGCTACTGCGGATGGTTAAAAGCCTGCCACGCTTCTTCGTGAATAATCCGGGCTAACGATTCTGACGCACGCTGACAGCGGCGGGAGTGGATGGGTCCTGGTGGGCTCCGGGGACTTCAAATCCTTTTGTCGGGCGCGTTTACCGTCCGAGGTGGGTTCGATTCCCACACATTCCCGCCAATTTTTTGTGGAGGCGCTGGCTTGGAATCTCAGGTCCCACCGGACCCACCGCCACGGGCCGACGCCTCGTCTGCTGCCGGCGCCTTTTCCTCGGCCGCCAGTGTGGCGGTGATCATCAACCCCACCGCAGGCCCTCCCGGCAGTCGCCTTTCTCCCCCAGAGGCCACGCTTCTTTTGCAACAGCAAGCTTTCGAAGTGGAGACGTTGGTGACCACGCGGCCGCAGGAAGCCACTGAACTGGCGGCCCGCGCCGCGGAGCGCCACCCCGTCGTGGTCGCTGTGGGCGGGGACGGTACACTGCACGAGGTGGCCATGGGGTTGCTGGGTACGACCGCGGCTCTGGCCTTGCTGCCGTGTGGCAGCGGCAACGATTTTGCCTTCGCCCTGGGTATCGATACGGCAGAGGCAGGGGCCGCCGCCGCCGGGCGCCGCCACATACGGCGCATCGACGTGGCTTACCTGAATGACTGGCCGTTCTTCAACACGGTGGGGCTCTTCCTGAGCGGCCTCGTCGCCGCGCGCGCCAGGCGCATCTGGCGCGGCGCCGGCCGACTCCGCTACACCCTGGCCGCCGCCTCGGCTGTGATCACCTACCGGAGTCAGATGGCTGTCTGGCAACTGGACGGCGAGGTGACGGACAGGCGGCACAGGTGGCTGCTGGCAGAGATCGCCAACGGACCCCGGGCCGGGGGTGAGTTCCTGCTGGCGCCCGATGCCGACCCCGGCGACGGATTGCTGGATTTCGTGCTGGTCAGGTCGCTACCGTTGTGGGTCCTTGCGCGGCTATTCCCGGCGGCTGCCCGGGGGGAACGGTTGGAGCATCCAAGTGTTTACCGTCCCCAGGCCACGGGCGCGACCTTGACCACGGAAGCAGAGGTGCCGATCCATCTGGACGGGGAGCCGACCATCCTGCCGGCAGGTGAGTATCGGGTGCGTCTGGAGCCTGGCGCCCTGACTGTGCTGGCGCCGGCGGCTGGACGGACCACAGCCGGCAATTCCCAGGCGGATTGGGGAGAGACGACGTGAGCAGAATCGGTTGGTTGCTGGGGAACGTTGCGATCCTGGTTTGCCTTGGTAGCGGGGTTGCGGACGCTCGGGCCCAGGCCGCCACCACGGCGCAGCCGGACTCCGCTGTTGGTGAGCCGCAAGAGTCACCTGTCGAGGCACAGTCCGAATTTCCAGCCGCATCACACCCCGACTCGGTGAGCATCGGTCTATCGCGGGAGGATCTGTTCAAGCCCACCGTTAGCCCCACGCGCGCCGTGTTGATGACTCCGGTCTTCCCCGGCTGGGGTCAGCTCTACACCAAGAGCAGCTGGCGAGCGGCCGTGGCTTTTGGGGTGGAGATGTTCTACCTGAGCAGCTTGCTCATGAACGAACGCCTGGCCGCACGTAACCAGGAGTTCGCAGACGGACTTGAACCCGGTTCCTCTCAGCGAGAACTGTACGACGCCATCGCCAAGGAGCACGGGGAGCGAGCTCTCGATTTCATCTGGTGGACCGTGGGCGGCCTGCTGATCATCGCCCTGGACGCCTACGTGGGCGCTCATCTTTTCCAGTTCGATGACGACACGGTCCCGGTGCCCAACCGCTGGGGCGAGCTGACCGCCATGGCGAGTGCTGGGCCCGGCAAAGGTGACATGACGCCATCCATCCTGCTTTTTCAGTGGCGCATCCCGTTTTGAGCGTTAGGTTTCTTTCGCAATTCGGTGTCCGTACCCGGGCTTTCGTCCCGGCGTCGGACGTGGGGACAGGTCACGAGTGCGCTGGAGCCCCTCCCTGATGGAAAAGACGCGGAACTTCTGCATCATTGCACACATCGATCACGGCAAGTCGACTCTCGCCGATCGCTTGCTGGAGCTCACAGGTACGCTCAGCGGCAAGGAGCTGAAGGCCCAGGTGCTGGATTCCATGGAGTTGGAGCAGGAACGTGGTATCACCATTAAGAGCCACCCTATCCGTATGGAATACGACGCGCCGGGGCGAGGAGCCTTCACGCTGAACCTGATCGACACGCCGGGCCATGTGGACTTTCACTACGAGGTCAGCCGCAGTCTGGCCGCCTGCGAGGGCGCCCTGCTGGTGGTGGACGCCGTGCTAGGTGTGCAGGCCCAGACCATCAACAATCTTTACCTCGCCCTCGAGCACGACCTGGTCGTCATCCCGATCATCAACAAGATCGACCTCATGGCGGCCCGGCCCGACTACGTGACGGAGCAGTTCATCGACCTGATCGGCTGCGATCCGGACGAGGTGTTGCTTGTCAGCGCCAAGACGGGAGAAGGCGTGCCCGCCTTGCTCGAGGCCATCCTGGACCGCGTGCCACCGCCAGCGGGGGACCTGAGTGCGCCGGCCAAGGCCTTGATCTTCGACTCGGTCTTCGACCCCTACGTAGGAGCCGTGGCCTATCTCCGCATGTTCGACGGTCGGATCCAAAAGGGGCAAAAGGTGCGCCTGTTTCGCCGGCGGAAGGAGTACGAGGTGGGCGAGATCGGCTGGTTCCGCCTGGATCGCATCTCCCAGTCCGATCTGAGAGCGGGTGAGGTGGGTTACATCGCCACCGGGGCCAAGGATGTACGGGATGTGCGGGTGGGGGACACGGTGACCCTGGTGGACGATCCGTGCGCGGAGCCGTTGCCCGGCTACGCCGAGGCGAAGCCCATGGTTTTCAGCGGGCTCTACCCCACGGACAACGACGGGTACAACGACCTGAAGGACGCCCTGCAGAAACTGCAGCTCAACGACGCCTCAGTGAGCTACGAGCCCGAGACCAGCGCGGCTCTCGGTTTCGGTTTCCGCTGCGGGTTCCTGGGGCTGCTGCACATGGAGATCGTGCAGGAGCGCCTCGAACGGGAGTACGACCTCAGCCTCATCGCCACCCTGCCCAACGTGGAATACGAGGTATTGCTGAAGAGCGGCGAGGAAATGCTTTGCGAGAACCCGGCCATGTTGCCGGCCGCCAGCGAGATCGCGGAGATCCGCGAGCCCATCGTCAGGGCGTCGGTGATCACTCCGAAAGAGTACGTGGGTAACGTGATCCAGATCACCCTCGACCGCCGAGGAGTCCAGAAGAAGATGGAGTACCTGGACACAGAGCGGCTCAACCTGGAATTCGACCTTCCCCTTTCGGAACTGGTGGTCGATTATTACGATAGGTTGAAATCGGTCAGTCGCGGTTACGCGTCCCTGGATTATGAGTACCTGCGCCACGCCCCGGACGCTCTGGTCCGGCTGGATATCCTGATCAACGGGGAGCGCGTGGACGCGCTGACTTACATAGTGCACCGCGACAGTGGCTACAGTTGGGGCCAGCAGCTCTGCCGGAAGCTGAAGGAGTTGATCCCGCGGCAGATGTTCGCCGTGGCGATCCAGGCCGCCATCGGCTCGCGGGTGATCGCCCGGACAAGCGTGAAGCCGTTCCGCAAGAACGTGACGGCCAAGTGCTACGGGGGCGACATCACACGCAAGCGGAAGCTACTGGAGAAGCAGAAGGAAGGGAAGCGCCGCATGAAGCAGGTGGGTGCGGTGCAGATTCCTCAGGAGGCTTTCCTGGCGGTGTTGCAGGTTGACCGTAAATAATATCACGGCTGATCTTTGTGGCATGAGAAGCGGAACCAGTTCGTTCACTGTGCGTAAGAGAAATTCAACCCGAGTGGATGGTGCCGACCGCACCGCCCGCTTGGTCAAAGCGTCACGGAGTCCATGATGGCAGAATCCGCAGCAGGCGAGAGCATCAAGAAGGATAAGACGGCCCACGAAGGCGTGAAGAAGCAGGTCAAAGCCGTCTCGGAAAGTGGACGGACCCGGACCGTTCTGGAGTACGTGAGGGCCATCGGCCTGGCGGTCCTGATGGCCTTGGTGCTCCGGCAGTTCATCCTGCAAGCATTCCGCATCCCCACCGGTTCCATGGAGAAGACCCTGCTGGTGGGCGATTTCCTGTTCGTGAACAAGTTCCTGTACGGCGCCAAGACTCCCGACCGCATCCGCGTCCTCGGCCGCACCATCGTCGAGGGTTTGCCGGTGCTGAAGCTGCCAGCCCTGCGCCAACCGCGTCAGGGAGACATCATCGTCTTCCAGT
>CBDURX010000067.1:0-7794 GCA_965369485.1 uncultured bacterium
GCCATCTCGATCACCTCCAGTACGTAATAAAATTACGTGACTAAGATAATACTTAATCTCGCATACAGCAAGCCTCGATCTAGCAAAGTGACAACGGTATACCTTCTGGATTATCCATCCAGGCGTATAGTTGAGGTTAGAGCCGGTTATTGAGTAGGGTTCATGGGTTGGGCTGACCAAAGTCAGGTAAGACCGCTCAGAACTCCGCGCTCCTGGGCGCACGGGGGAAGGGGATGACGTCCCGGATATTCTTCATGCCGGTCACATACATGATGGCCCGCTCGAAACCCAGGCCGAAGCCGGCGTGGGGAACGGTGCCGTAGCGGCGCAGGTCCCGGTACCACCAGTAAATATCCTTCTCGAGACCCATCTCCTCGATGCGGGCGTCCAGCACGTCCAGCCGCTCCTCGCGCTGGCTGCCGCCGACGATCTCGCCGATGCCCGGCGCCAGCACGTCCAGGGCCGCCACCGTCTTGCCGTCGTCGTTCAGCCGCATGTAGAAGGCCTTGATCTCCTTGGGGTAGTTCACCACGACGATGGGGCGTTGCACGTACTCGTCGCACAGGTAGCGTTCGTGCTCCGACTGCAGGTCGGCGCCCCAGTGGACGGGGTACTCGAACTTCTGGCCCGATTTCTCCAGGGCCGTGATGGCGTCGGTGTAATCCATGCGCTCGAAGCTGGCTTGTACGAAATTCTCCAGCCGCGTGACGCAATCCTCCTGGATGTACTTGGCGAAGAACGCCATGTCATCGGCGCGCTCGTCCAGGACCGCGCGGAAGATGTACTGCAAGTACTCCTGTGCCAGGTCGGCGTCGTCCTGCAGGTCGGCAAACGCGATCTCCGGCTCGATCATCCAGAACTCGGACCGGTGGCGGCGGGTGTTGGAGTCCTCGGCCCGGAAGGTGGGGCCGAAGGTGTAGACCCGGCTCAGGGCCAGGCAGTAGGCCTCGACGTTCAGCTGGCCCGAGACGGTCAGGTAGGCCTTGCGTCCGAAGAAATCCTTGTCGAAGTCGACCTGGCCCGCGGCGGTGCATGGCAGGTTCAGCAGATCCAGGGTGGAGACGCGGAACAGCTCGCCGGCGCCCTCGGCGTCGCTGGCGGTGATGATGGGGGTGTGGATCCAGTAGAACCCGCGCTCGTGGAAGAAGCGGTGGGTGGCCTGGGAGAGACAGGCACGAACCCGCGTGACCGCGCCGATGGTGTTGCTGCGTGGACGCAGGTGGGCTATTTCACGCAGGTACTCGAAGCTGTGGCGCTTGGGTTGCATGGGGTAGGTCTCGGGATCATCCACGAATCCCACGACCGCCAGACTGGATGCCTGGACCTCGTACTTCTGACCCTTGCCCTGGGATTCCACCAATTCGCCCTCGACGCTGACCGCGCAACCGGCGCTCAGGCGCAACACCTCGTCCTCGTAGTTGGGCAGGGAGTCGGGAGCGACGACCTGCAGGGCGTCGAAGCACGTGCCGTCGTGGACCTGTACGAAGGAGAAGCCAGCTTTGGAATCGCGCCGGGTGCGCACCCAGCCTTTCACGGTGACGCTGGTACCGGCCGGGAATTTATCAGACAAGAGGTCGGCGATTTTAGTGTAAGCCATGCGAGGTACCCTCCCGCGAGTCTCTGACGCCACACCGGGAACATATGACTCATTCCTGGGAAGGGCCATTATGGCGCAAGTACGGCCGAAAGGCAAAACAAGGGCTACCGCGCCAGCGCATCTCGTGTACACACCCATTCAGAGCAGTGTCGTCCCACAACCGCCTCACCCGTCGGCCGCGGATGTCGTACAGGTCGATCAGGACATTGCTTCCAGCAACGTCGTCATGCCACTCGGGCCAGATCTCCGCATCGATGACTGCGATGGAGTAAGCGGGATTCTCTGTCTCGAAGAAGGTGTAGTTGGAGATATCCGTCGCGGTCACCGGGTCCACGGCCATGTCGAACACCACGAGGATTTCGGGCGAGGTCGGCGGCGGCGGACAGCCCGGGCAGGTGACGATGATGAAATGCGTATGTCATTATGCCACCCCGACGGTATCCTGCCCAGCACCTCTTGCATTCACCGAGGGCAGGGTTGATAGCGGTGTCGCCCGGCTCCCCGCACAGGTACGGGAAAGGATGGCTCCCATGAGGTCGTTTTACCTGACGGCATTCATACTCTTATTCCTGATGGGACACCTGGCTGCTAGTGCCACCGAGTACTCTGCGAGGGAGGCGCCGCAACTCCCTCCGCCTCCTGATCTTCAAATCGACCCCCTGGACCTGCCCGAGTCCATCGAGGACATTGAAGACGTGCAGCGCTGTCTCTACAAGGACGGGCGGGTCTACATCGCCGGCCAGCCGAGCGAGGGAGCGTTGCAGACCTTCGAGGAGTTAGGCGTGACGGTGGTGGTCAACCTGTGCACACTGCGGGAGATGGAAGACCGCCAGCGAATCTCCTTCGACGAGGAGGCAGCCGTCGCGCGGCTGGGGATGCAGTACGTGCACATCCCTCTCGGCGGTGACGAGCACCCATGTACCCCTGAGGCACTGGACCGCTTCGCGGAGGTACACGGGTCCCGTCCTGTTGCATTGCAGCGTCGCCTGGCGGGCGAGCTACCTGTGGGTGGCCTATCTTATCCGGTATCAGGGTTTTACGTTGGATGACGCCCTTGCACGTGGGAAGGCCATCGCCATCGGTCCCAATCCTCTGGGGGAGCTGCTCGGACGCCCCCTGAAACTGATCTACGACGAGTAAGCCATACCATTTCTTGCAGTTAGTGCAATGGCGATCCCCGTTCGGTAATTTCTGGCGCCAGGGATCGGTCGTTGCTACAATGCCTCCGGCACAGTGGGACAGCAGACCTGTCCATATACGCATCGTCCTTCAACCTCTGGCTGGTGATCCCATGCAGCCCAAGCGTGTTCGCAAGATCTCCATCGAGGGTTTCCGGCCCGAAGAGATAGTGGCCCTGCCCGACGATCAGATTCACGAGTACGTGTTCCAGGGTGACAAGGTCGCTTTCTTGGTGGGCGAAGCTCAGCTCCTCGGCGAGTTCCGGCGCGAGAACGATCGTCTGGTGGCACTGCTGTCCGAGATCAACTTCGGGGGCGAGGAGATCATCCCCTCGCTGGCGGCCTTGCTGAGTCGCTACGCCCGGTTGCGCCAGATTCCCTGGATCGCGTGGGAAGTGCACGTCACGAAAGCAGTGGCCAAGAACGGGAACCTGGGTCAGATCCTGGACCAGCGAGGATACCAGCTGGAGGATGTGCCTGGTGTCGGCAAGGTCTACCGCCTGTTGCAGAAGGTGGACGCCTGATCAGGACCGACGGCACGAAGCTGCTCCTTCGCAACACCTCTCTTCCTACCGGGCCGGTCCCAGCCCTACGCCTCGATGGGAGACCGTAATCGTACCGCCGCAACGGAAAACCTACCTGACGCTGTGGGTGTGTGTCATCAGCTGTGTTCTCGGCTGCGTCCTCGATGCGATCGTGTGCTCCCGGTGCCGGGCGCAAACACCAGCCGAGATATTCGGTCCCTTCGAGAACGTAACTATTACGCGGATCACCATCACGGGTAACAAGATCACCAAGGAGTACATCATCCGGCGGGAATTGAAGTCTCACGTGGGTGAACCATTCCATATCGAGACCTTGCACCAGGATCTGCAACGCCTGGAGAACCTGGCCATCTTCAGCTCCATCGAGGCTGCGCCCGAGGCAGACGACAGCGGTGTCGCCATTCAGATCCACGTGCGGGAGATGCCATGGATCTTGCCCTCGGTCAGCGTGGGCTATTCGGAGCAGGACGGCTGGTCCGTGGGACCGGCGCTGGCCACACTCAATTTCCTGGGCTACCACATCTATATTGCGGCCAATGCGAGGTTCGGCGGCTCGACGAGTTACAACCTCTACCTGAATTACCCCTGGATCACCTGGCATCACCTGTCCCTCGACCTCACCATGTCGCATATGAACCGTCTGGACAAGGTGCTCGATTTCAAGGAAACCAGCGACGAGGTCACGCCGTGGATCGGCTTTTACCTTGGCAAGAACGGGCGAATCAAAGCCGGTTTTTCCTATTTCAGGATGGAGAGCGACACGGACGGCATCACCATCTCCCCGGAAAACGCGGACAACCTGTACCGCCTAGGCCTGAGCCTGGGCTGGGACTCCCGAGATTCCTGGCGGAACCCTCACCAAGGCTGGTTCAACGAGATCATGGCCATGAAGACCGGGGGCATTCTGGGCGGGAACGGCAATTCGTGGCTAACCATCTGGGACCTACGGCGTTTTCAGCCCATCCGGCCGACACAAACCCTCGTCCTGGGGGGGTTGCTGTCCCAACAGTCGGGAGAAGTCGGCACGGACGTACCGTCTTACTTGCAATACTTCATGGGAGGTGCCAGCTCCATCCGCGGTTACCAGACCGATGTACTGGGCAAGGAACTCTTTGGGAAGAACCAGCTGATCGGCACCATCGAGTACCAGTACCTGCTGAAAGATCTACGTGAATATCGGATTATTGGCCTCTCCTTCAGTCTGGGGTTGAAGATCGCCGCTTTTGTCGATACCGGTATCGCCTGGAATCGGGCGGGGGATTTCAACATGCACCGCGCCAAGAGTGGTTACGGCATCGGAGCTCACCTGCTCGTGCCCGGCGTGGACGTCGTGCGGCTGGATCTGGGCATGAGCGAGTACGGCGACGTCGTCTTTCACCTGGCAGCACGCACGAAACTGGATGCCCAGAGGTTTCGGCTACGCTAACCACGGTCGTCCTGCTCGAAATAAACCTCGCAGGCCAAGCTGTCCAGCTCTTCTCCCCACACCTTCACGTTCTCGCTGTAGTCAATGGGGCACTCCACGAGCACGGGGCCGTTCTGCGCGAACGCCTCTTCGAGGGTGGGGATGAGGCTGTCCGCTGTCTCGACCTTAAGGCCGATGGCGCCGTAGCTCTCGGCGTACGCGACGAAATCCGGGTTGCCCAGATCCAGGGCGAAATCAGGGAAGCCGTGAGCCTGTTGCTTCCACTTGATGAAGCCGAAGGCGTTGTCGTTCAAGAGCAGGATCACCACGGGTAGCTGCAACCGGACCGCCGTCTCCAGTTCTTGGGAGTTCATCATGAAGCCGCCGTCACCGCAGACGGCCAGCACGCGGCGGTCGGGATAAACAAGCTGGGCGCCCATGGCCGACGGCAAGCCCGCGCCCATGGTAGCCAAGGTGTTGTCCAGCAGGAAGGTGCCGATGTTGAAGGTCTTGTAGTGGCGTGAGAACCACATCTTGTAGATGCCGTTGTCCATGCAGATGACGTCCTCGGGGCCCAGCAGTCGACGGCAGTCGGCTACGATGCGGCGCGGGCGCAGGGGGAAAGCGTCGTCTGCGACCCCCTCCGCGAACAGCCGCTTCTCCAGGTCCGCCTTCACCCGGACGATCCACTCGTCCTCGTAGCGGTAGCCGTCCAGCTCCACGCGCAGCAGCTTCAAGCTGGTGGAGATGTCTCCTACCAGCTCGACGCACGGGTTGTAATGGATCTCCGTCTTGGCCGGATTGAAATCGATGTGCAGGATGTCGCGGTCGAAGTCCTGGTTCCAGATGCTCGGTGGGTGTTCCGTGGTGGAATAGCCGACGGTGATGATCAGGTCGGACCGATCGACGCAGCAGTTGACATAGTCTCGCTTGTGGATGCCGAAGGCGTACAGCGAATTGGGGTGGTCATCGCCCAGGACGCCCTTGCCCAGCTGGGTGTGGATGACGTAGAGGTTCGTGGCGTCGCACAACTCCCGCAAGCGCTGGCGTACCCGGCGGCGCTGGCCCCGGCTGGAGACGATGAGGATGGGGTGTTTGGCGTTCCTGATCTTCTCCGCTGCCAGACTGATCGCCTTGGGCCCGGCGTCGGGTCGCCTCACCACGCCCGGGGTGAGGGGTTGGAAGCGCTCGTCCAACTCCTCGGTGGCGATGTCCTCGGGCAGCTCGATGTGGCAGGCGCCCAGACGCTCGGTGGTGGCCACCTTGAACGCCTCTCGCACCTCCTTGGGGATGCGCTTGGGCCCCTGCAACTGCACCGTACGCTTGGTGATGGGCTCCATCATGTTCACCACGTCGATCACCTGGAAGTCGGCCTGCCAGTTCTCGCGGATACCCTTCTGGCCGGTGATGGCCAGCAACGGAATGCCGCAGAGCTGTGCGTAAGCGATCCCGGTCACCAGGTTGGTGGCACCCGGACCGAGGGTCGCCAGGCAGACGCCGACCTTCCCGGTCAGACGCGCGTAGGCCGCGGCCATGAACGCCGAGCCCTGCTCGTGGCGGTTGACGATGACCTCGATGGAAGAGCTGCGCAGGCTTTCGAGCAGGTCGAGATTTTCCTCGCCCGGCACCGCGAAGATGTACTCGACGCCTTCCTCTTCCAGACATTTCACGAAGAGATCGGATGCTTTCATGAATTCTTGCTGCCCCTTACCCTGATTAGCCGTGCTCGTAGACGTTGATGCCCTTGACGTTGACGAATTCCTTCAGTCCGTACTTGGAGAGCTCGCGTCCGATGCCGCTCTTCTTCACGCCGCCGAACGGCATGCGTGGGTCGGATTTGGTGTAGCTGTTCACGAAGAGGGTGCCCGACTCCACGCGCCGTGCCACGCGTATGCCGCGCTCCAGGTCCCGGGTCCAGATGCTGCCTCCGAGGCCGAACTCACTGTCGTTGGCCACGGCGACGGCCTCGTCCTCGTCTGCGACCACGATGACCGGGGCGATGGGGCCGAAGACCTCTTCCTTGACGATGCGCATCTCGGGCGTGGTGGCTGTGACCACGGTTGGCTCCAGGAAGAACCCCTTGCCAGGCAATCGTTTACCGCCGCAAAGGAGTTTGCCGCCCAACTCCAGCGACTGGGCCAACTGCTCTTGCAACTCGACGAGGGCCGCCTCGTTGACGATGGCGCCGACCTGGGTCTCGTCGTCCAGGGGATCGCCCATCTTCAGCTGGCACATCAGCTCGGCGAAGCGCGCCGCGAAGGCCTCGGCCACCGCCTCGACTACGATGAAGCGCTTCGAGGCGATGCAGCTCTGACCGGTGCCCACCATGCGGCCGGTGACGGCGCCCTTGGCTGTGAACTCCATGTCCACGTCCTCCAGCACGATGAACGGATCGCTGCCGCCCAGCTCCAGGACGACCTTGGTGAGGTTTCGCCCCGCCTCCTCGCCGATCTTCGCCCCCACCTGGGTGCTGCCGGTCAGGGAAACCCCCCGCACGTGGTCGCAACCAATCAGGTCCGAGGCCGTGGCGTAGTCGGGCACGATGGTGCGGAATACGTTCTGGGGAAAACCGGCCAGCTCGAACGCTTCCTCGATGGCGAAGGCGCAGCCGGTGACGTTGCTGGCGTGCTTCAACAGGCTGGTGTTGCCGGCGATGATCCCCGGCACCGCGAAACGCAACGCCTGCCAGAATGGGTAGTTCCACGGCATGATGGAGAAGATCACGCCCAACGGTTCGAAGGTGACGATGTGCTGCTTGCCGTCCACAGCGACCAACTCCTCCTGAAGCCAACCGGCCGCCCGCTCGGCGTACACCTCGCACATCCAGGCGCTCTTCTCGACCTCGCCCCGTGACTCGGTGACGGTCTTACCCATCTCCAAGGTGATCAGCCGCGCCCACTCCTGTTGGTGCTCGCGCAAGACGGCGGCCAGCTTCACGAAGTAGCGTGCGCGATCCGCGATAGTCAGGTTGCGCCATTCCTGGAAGGCCGCGTCAGAAAGGCGCGCGATGTCCAGGACCTCCTCGCTCGACATGGTTTCGTAATTCTCTATCACTTCTTCAGTAGCCGG
>CBDURX010000068.1:0-7749 GCA_965369485.1 uncultured bacterium
CGGATCGTCGAGGTGGAGGCCTACCTGGGGCGTGACGATCCGGCCTCCCACGCGGCTCGTGGCCCCACCGGGCGCAGCGCCATCATGTTCGGTCCCCCCGGGGTGGCCTACGTCTACTTCATCTACGGCATGCACCACTGCCTGAACGTGGTCACCGAGCCGGAGGGGACGGCGGGCGCCATATTGATCCGGGCTCTGCAGCCGCTGGCGGGTTTGGAGACCATGACACGGCGGCGGAGTGGCAGCCGCACTGCCCAGGGACGCGTGCGGTGCGTGCGGTCCCGGGAGTTGTGCAACGGACCGGGGAAACTCTGCCAGGCTCTGGGCATAGATCGGTGCTGGAACGGGCTATCGTTCCTGGCCGGGCAGGGAAACGGAACCGCGCAGGGTAGCGGACACTGGTTGGCTCTCGAGGCGGTTCAGAGTCCGGCGCCACGTATCCTCGAGACGCCGCGCATCGGCATAAGTAAAGCGGCCGCTCGACCCTACCGCTTCGCCGAGAGTGGCAGCCGTTGGTTGAGTTGCCCGGCCGCGGTCAGGTCTTGCCCGGTTTGACAGGCCGGGGAGTTGGTGTTAGCGTGCCGCCTGGTCGGTACGCCGATTTCCACCCCCGACACCCGCTAGTTTGTCGTCGTACCCGGTTGCGTACGGGTTGTCCTTGTATCGCCCTGCCCGCAGCGGGGCTCAACCGATGGAGGCTCCCATGCCGCTGAAATCCAGAGTGTTCACCGCACTCCTCTGCGCCGCTCTGCTGTGCACTTCCGCAGTGGTCGTGGCCCAGAGCTACAAGGATTTGGAGAACGAGGTCCAGGAGTTCACCCTGGACAACGGAATCAAGTTCCTCGTGGTCGAGCGCCACGACGTGCCCGTCTTTTCCTTCAACACCTACCTCAACGTGGGGAGCTCCGACGAGGTGACGGGCATCACGGGTATCGCCCACATCCTCGAACACATGGCCTTCAAGGGCACGCCGGAAATCGGCTCCACGGATTACCGGAAGGAGAAGAAGGCCATGGCGGCCGAGGATGCCGCCTTTGCGGCTCTCCTGGCCGAGCGGAACAAGGGTGATCTGGCCGACCCGGACAAGCTGGTCGAGCTAGAGGAGGCGTTCACCGCGGCCAAGGACGCCGCCCGCGAGTTCGTGGTCTCCAACGAGTTCGGCCAGATCGTCGAGAACAACGGCGGCCGCGGCATGAACGCCGGTACCTGGGTCGACGCTACCAACTATTTCTACCATCTGCCCGCCAACCGCCTCGAGCTGTGGGCCTACCTGGAGGGCAACCGCATGGCCCACCCGGTGCTGCGCGAGTTCTACACCGAGAAGTCGGGACCGGTCACCGAGGAACGCCGCATGCGGACGGACAACAACCCCTTCGGCATGCTCATGGAGCAGTTCCAGAACATGGCGTTTATGGCTCATCCCTACCACCACTCCACCATCGGTTACATGTCCGACATCCAGGGTATCACTCGCCAGGACTGCGAGGATTTCTATCGCAAGTATTACGTGGGCAAGAACATTACGGTGGCCGTGGTCGGCGATGTGGATTTCGCCGAGGTAAAGCGGTTGGCCGAGAAGTATTTCAAGGACATCTCGGACGCCGAGCCGCCCCAGGTGGTCACGGTCGAGCCGGTCCAGCTCGGTGAGCGGCGGTTGCGCGTGCCTCATTCCTCCCAGCCGATCTACATGGTGGGCTACCACATCGGCAGCATCAATCATCCCGACTACCCGGTCTATGACGCGCTCGCCGACATCCTGGGCCAGGGGCGCACGAGCCGGTTGTACAAGAGTCTGGTCAAGGAGAGGAAGCTGGCCGTCCAGGTGGTGGCCATCTCCGGCTTCCCCGACAACAAGTATCCCACCCTCATGGGGGTTCTGGGGGTGCCGGCCAAGGACGTCACCGCGCTGGAGATCGAAGAGATTATCTTCGCGGAGATCGAGCTTATGAAGAGCGAGGGAGTGACCGAGGAAGAGCTGGCCGGCGTGAAGCAACGCACCAAGGCGAACTTCATCCGTTCCCTGCGCGGTAACCACGGTCTGGCCCAGCAACTGTGTTACTTCCAGTTCAAGACCGGCGACTGGCGCAACACCTTCCGCCAGGTCGACCTCATCGAAGCCGTGACCGTCGAGGACGTCCAGCGGGTCGCCAACGAGGTCTTGACCGAGAAGAACCGGACGGTGGCTTATATCGAAACCGTCGACGAGGACAGCTGAAACCAACGCCGTCGTGGCAACCCGGATTAAGTCATGAAAGGATGGATCATGAGCAGATGTGTGCAGAGAACGGCGGGGGGCCTGTTGCTTTTCATCCTGGTGATGCTGGTGATCACCCCCGACGCCGAGGCGAGGAAGAAGCCGTGGGAGAAGTTCAAGTACCCCGAGCTGGGAGAGATCCAGATACCCGACTACGAGCGGGTCGAGCTAGACAACGGCATGATTGTTTATCTGGCTGAGGACCACGAATTCCCGCTGGTCGAGCTGTCGGCCACGATCCGGGCCGGGGGTATTTACGAGCCGGCCGCGAAGATCGGCCTCGCCAGCATCACCGGCAGCGTCCTGCGCACCGGCGGTACCGAGAAGATGTCCGGTGACGAGATAGACGAACTGGTGGAGGCGAAAGGCATGGTCCTGGAGACCTGGATCGGCACCAGCAACGGTGGTGCCTACCTGTCGGCCATGAAGGAGGATACGGAGCTGGGCATGTCGTTGCTGGCCGACATCCTGATGCAGCCCCATTTCGACCCCGACAAGATCGAGCTGGCCAAGAAGCAGCAGAGCGCCGGCATTTCCCGCCGCAACGACGAACCTCTTGGCATTGCCCGGCGCGAGGCCACCAAGGTCATCTACGGCGCCGACCACCCCTTGGCGCGACACCCGGAGTACGACACCATCAACGCCATCACCCGGGACGACCTGATCACGTTTCACCAGCGCTTCTTCCACCCCAATTACACTTACCTGGTGGTCATCGGCGATTTCGACCGGTCAGCGATGCTCGCCCTCATCGAGCAGGAATTCGCGGCCTGGTCCCGGACCGATCAGTCGCTGCCGCCGGACCCGGATATCCCCGACTTTCCGCGCACGGTGAACGTGGTGGACAAGGAGGATCTCACACAGTCGACCATGGTGCTGGGCCACATAGGTATCCGGGCGGACGACCCGAATTACGCAGCCATCCAGGTGGGTAACCGGATCCTGGGCGGCGGCTTCTCCTCGCGCCTCTTCAACGAGGTGCGCACGAAGCGTGGTTACGCCTACTCGGTGGGTAGCTCGCCGGGCACCGGCTTCCGCTACCCAGGCGTGTTCATGGCCTATTGCGGCACCAAGTCCGTAACCAGTCAGGTGGCGATCGAGGTCATCATCGCCGAGATCGAACGGATGACCGTAGAGCCCGTAACCGTCAAGGAGCTGTCAGTGGCCAAGGATGGCATCCTGAACTCCGAGGTCTTCAACTTCGACTCCAAGCGCGAAATCCTCGACCGTATGGTCACTTTCGAGATGTACGGTTACCCGGCCGACTTTCTCACCAAGTACATGGTGGAAGTGCGCGACATGACTGCGGAGAAGATACTCCAGGCGGCCCAGATGGTATGGCACCCCGAGAAGCTGTCGATTCTGGCCGTGGGCAACCGCGCCGACTGGGACGGAGACCTGACCGAGTTCGGGCCGGTCAACGAAATCGACATCACCATTCCCGAGCCGAGCCTGGAGCTTGACATCCCCGTGGCCACCGAAGAATCGCTGCAGAGGGGCCAGGAACTGATGGCCGCGGTTGCTATCGCTCTGGGTGGCAAGGAGCTGGCGAGCTTGACCGGCTACCACGAGAAGCTGGCCCTGGAGGCGGAAGTGCAGGGGATGTCCCTTTCCATCACCATCGACAAGACGGTCCAGTTTCCCGACAAGCAGCATGTGGTGCAGAAGCTTCCCTTCGGAGAGATGACCATGGTGCTGAACGGTGATAGCGGCTGGAAGACGACTCCCATGGGCGAGGAGGATATGTCCGCCGAGGAAATCGCCGAGGCGAGGAAGGAACTGGAAACTGATACCTGGATCGTTTTCCGGGATCACGAAAAGTTCACGTGCCAGGCTCTCGTCCCCACCGAGGTGGAGGGTCGTTCTTGCCTGCCGCTCTACTTTGCGGATGTCGGTGGGGATTACATGCTGCTCTACCTGGACGCCGAGACGAAGTTGCCTTACATGGTTCAGACCCCGGGCGAGGCGCCCATGACTCAGGCGCCGGTGACTCAGAAAACCATCATGACGGACTACCAGCTGAGGCAAGGCTTACAGGTGGCCACGAGCTTCACCATCAAGCACGACGATGTAGTTTTCGCCACCGGACACCAGGAACTCTTCGAGCTCAATCCCACACTGGACGAGAGCCTGTTCACGAGGTGAAGATCGCGGGTACGGTTTCCACGATGCACACAGGGCGGCGCTCCGGGCCAGGAGCGCCGCGCATTGTATCACCCGTCGTCTAGGGCAACCTGTTGACCTGCCCGTCCATAACTGGTAGCCTTGACCCTGGATCATTAGAGAACCGGTGATGTGAAATTCAGGTGTCATCCGGTTTTTTGAGAGCGCCGGCAGCCTGCAGAGGCATGGAAATAAAAAGCTGCTTCACGGTCCACCCGAGCGCATGAGAAGTTGCGCGAGCTTCGACATACTCGGGGTGTCACCAGTGAAGCAGCCGGTGTCTATTATATCACAAAATCCTCGATTTTTGTAGATTTTATGCGTCTATTTTGCCGAATTGTGCCGGGTCTGGTGGTGGGGCAGAGCAAGGCCGAGGAGCATGCAACCTCTTCTGCTCCGTAACGTAAGAAAAGCACTGTGGTGCAAGAGGTTGGGGACCGCCAGCCGGAGGCTGAGTCATGTTGATCGATGT
The DNA here is from genome assembly GCA_965369485.1 of uncultured bacterium. Lineage (GTDB taxonomy): Bacteria > Krumholzibacteriota > Krumholzibacteriia > LZORAL124-64-63 > LZORAL124-64-63 > CBDURX01. Next base: position 4,890 of record CBDURX010000068.1, read on the forward strand.
GGCCGTAGGATTGCTGATGCTCATGATCGCACTGAGCGTAGGACTGTTGCTGCTGAAACTGCTGTTCCATCTGGTCGTTCTACCCATCAAGCTGCTCATCTTCCTGACCAAGGGTTTGCTGGCCCTCGTGGTGGGCTTACCGCTGTTGCTTCTGGTGGGAGTGGTGTTCACCATCGCTCTGCCGCTGGGGTTGATCTTCGTGGTGCTGCCTTTCTGCCTGGTGGGTGGCCTGGTCTACGCGGTCGTTTCCTGACCCCCACCCCTAGAAATCACGAGGCCCGCACTGATCTGGTGTGGGCCTTTCTCCTGGTGACCTTTCTTTCCCTGCTGAGTTGCCCGTGGCCTGACAGTGCCGCCGCGGCCGGCGGCGGTAGCGTGGAACCGGACGCGCGCAGTCAGTCGTGGTTCACGCTGCGCCGCCTAACCTTGCAGGCGGGGCTCTTCTTGCCACCCTACCGCCCCCTTTCCCGGGCCGAGCTGCAGAGATTGCTCATCACCGTGGCCCAGGATGACAGCCGGGCCCTGGCCGATCCCCGCGAGCGGTATGAGTTGCAGGCGCTGTTGCGGACCTTGGGCACACTGTCCGCGGCACGGGAATCCGGTCAAAGATTCGGCGATGCCGACCTGTCGGCAGGAGCGTCGGCAGCGGCGGCCGGTGGGACGCACCTCGGTGTGCGCGCAGTGCTGGCCTATGCCGATTTTGGGGAGGTGCACTGGGGTGAGGCCGGTTATGATGAGCCTGCCGGCTCGAGTGCCCGGCTGGAGCTTCCCCTGGAGGTCTGGTGGCGCCGCTGGTGGCTGAGTGTGACCCCGAGGTTCCAGGGCCGGATCACCGCCCCGGGACGCCAGCCGCCAGCCGGGTTGTTGTACCCGGGTTGGAACCGCGCCACGGGTCGGCTGGCCGTGGGCGAGGCCCGTCGCGACCAGGGAGCGTGGCGGCTGGACTGGCCCCAGGCCGTCGCCGGCGTGCAGTTGGGACGCTGGTCGCTGTCGGCCGGGTGGGCGGCGAGGCGCACCGGTCCAGGCGCCAGCGGCCTCCTCGTCCTCGCCGACACCGCCCCGTCGTTTCCCGCGGTCACTGCACGGCGGACCGCCGCGTTCGCCTGGCACGGTTTCCTGCGCCACGTGGCGCCCGAGCAGTTGTTGCTGCGTTGCGGGCGCCTCTCGACCCAGACGGTCGCATACGAGGACGGCCTCACCAGTGTCAGCCGCGAGGCCGAGCCCTGGTTCTTCCAGTGGCTGATCACCTTCCGGCACACCTCCTGGCTGCGCACCACCATTACCCACGGAGCTCTGGCCATTTCCCGCAGCGGCACTCTCTGGCCTGACATCCTGCAGATCAACTTCCCCTTGTTGACGGCGACCTGGGCCGAGACGGACCGCGGGCCGGTGACCGACCGCATATTCGCCCTGCAGTTCGAGGCGAGGTTCCGTAACGCGCCCTGGCCCTTGCTGCCAGCGGCGGCCGGCCGCCTGTACTGGGAATACGCCGGCGAGGATTTCCGGCCCAACGACCAGTTGAAATTTCTGCCGGAGATTGCCGCGCCGGCCTCGGTTGCCGGTGTGGAACTGGTCAGTCCGCGGTGGGACCTGGCGTGCGAGTACGCTGACCTGGTGCACCCTGAGGTGTTGTGGTACTCGCACGGCAATTTTCGGGAAGGGTACAGTCACCGTGGCCGACTGCTGGGACATCCTCTGGGTGGCTCTGGGCGATCTCTGCAACTCTGGCTGCGCTGGCGTCCGGCTTGGACCCGGTGGGAACTGCAACTCGGCACGGCGCGTCGTACCTGGGGGCGGGAGGGTCAGACGCCGGGACGCGCGGAACAGGACGCCCTCTCCGTGGCACTCAGGCGCTGGACTGCCGCCGGACGGTGGGAGCTGGCTTTGCAATGGAACGACGAGAGCGTCGTCCCCTACGATCCCGCCGCTGGCCGGGCGGATCGTGCGGAGTGGGTCCGAGTCTGGCTGGCCTTCACTCGCTGACCCGCGCCGGAGGGGGCGGCGTCCTGCTGACCGCCTCGTCACCCGACCGGGTCAGGCGCACTGTGGGGGCGGCAGCCATCTCCGGCAGGATCTCCCGGATGCGTGCCTCCACCTCCGCGTCGAGGGGCAACCATACACCCATGCGGCCGCCGTACCAGAACAGGGCAGAGTTGTCGCAGAAGATCGGCCCCGGCGGTAGGTCCGCCAGGCTGGTGACCGCCTGGGCGAGGGGAGACGCCGCGGCCTCGGCCTCCTGTCGCGCGCTCTGCCAGCCGGGCAGATTCAGCGGGGTCACCAGGTGGCAGAGGACCACTGCGGCCGCTAGCAGTCCGCCGCGTTGGGCCGGCTTCCAGAGGGGCGCCCATTCCGCCAGGCGGCGCGACAACCACAGGCACATCTCCCAGGACACCACCGGCAGTACCACCACCAGATGGCGCAGCGAGTGGGAGAAGATGGCATACTGCCCCATCAACAACGCCAGAGTCAGCAGCGAGAGCGACAGCGGTGACAGCCGTGTGGAGTGGTGACGTCCGCCTCGCCACCACATCCAGAAGCCGAGCAGGCCACAGACCGACCACAAGGACCAGGGAAGCCACCGCCCCAGATCGGAGAGGAAGAAACGCAGCCCAGCCCGTCCCTTGTCCAGAACCAGGCCGGGTCGTTCCTTGAGCGTGGTGGTCAGTGGCTCGGGGGAAAGTGAGCGGTAGATGCTGTAGCCTGGCCAGGCGTCGGTCTGCTTCAACTGCTCGGCGTAGAATTGCAGGGAGAAGAAGGGATGACCGGTCAACCGTGCACTACGTACGGCCCAGGGAGCGACCACCAGGAGCCAGGCGGCGGCGGCCAGGAGTGCCGCCCTTCTGCCGGTCCGCCGCCGCCT
>CBDURX010000069.1:0-7746 GCA_965369485.1 uncultured bacterium
ACCGGCCAGGATGATCAAGTGCAAGGGGGGGTGCTCTCGGTCGTTCATGTGTCCTTCATTTGTCATTCATGATGGACGGTGTTCGCTCAGGCTTTCGCGCCGCGTTCTTGGGACGCGGTCAGGGCCAGGGCTACGGCTTCCTCGACGCTGGCGGCCGTGGCGAGGTCCAAACCTCCTTCACGGTCGGCGCGGCGAGTCCGCCGGTCGATGCTGGTCACCACCCGCCGGAACCCGTGACGAGAGGCTTCACGCAGGCGACTGAGGCGATCGGCCACCTGCCGCACCTCGCCGGTCAGGCCGACCTCACCCTGAACCAGCGTGTCAGCTGGAATGGGCACTTCCTTCCACGACGAGGCGATGGCGCAGATCACCGCCAGGTCGGCGGCCGGGTCGTCGAGACGGCTACCGCCGGTCACCTTGACGAAGATGTCACAGCCGGACAGGTCGAAGCCGGCGCGTTTCTCCAAGATAGCCGCCAGGAGGGCGACTCGCTTGCTATCCAGCCCCTGGACGACCCGCTGGGGGGTGCCGTAGCGGGCAGGCGCGACGAGGGCCTGCACCTCCACCAGGAAGATCCGCGAGCCGTTCTTCACGGCGCATACCGCCGCGCCGGGTTCGACGCCTCGTCGGCCGCTCAGAAACAGGACACCGGCGTCGTCCACGGGCACCAGACCGTCCCGGCGCATCTCCAGGACCGCCAGTTCTCCCGTTGTTCCGAAGCGGTTCTTCACCGCCCGCACCATGCGAATGGCCGCGCCACCGCTACCCTCGAAGTAAAGAACAGTGTCCACCATGTGCTCCAAAAGCTTCGGCCCGGCCAGGTCACCACTCTTGGTCACGTGTCCCACCAGGAAGACGGGACAGGCCGTCTGGCGCGCGAAGTCGGCCAGCACTCCGCCGCAGTAACGGATCTGGCTGACGCTGCCAGGAAAAGAGTCGATGTCACTGCTGTGGAGAGTCTGCACGGAATCGGCGATGACCACGCAAGGACTGTCAGGATGTTCCTCCCGCTGGGCGAAGAGAGCGCTCAGCAGTTTCTCGAGGTTCACCTCGGGCAGGATGAGAAAGCCGGGTTCCCGGTTCGGATCGAAACCGAGACGCTCGGCACGCATGCGTATCTGAGCCGGCGACTCCTCGCCCGCCACGTAGATAACCCGGATCCCCTGCTGCTCCCAGCGCAGAGCCATGCCGGTGAGCAGGGTCGACTTACCGACGCCTGGCTCACCGCCCAGCAGTACGACCGAGCCCTCGACGAGTCCTCCACCCAGGATGCGGGCCAATTCGGCAGGCTCCACAGGCAGGCGGTGGCTTTCCGCCGAAGTGATCTCGGCCAGGGGAACGGGAAGGACGAACTCGCCAGCGGCAGATTCCGGAGCGTGACCACGGTGGGCGCTCCGGTGGCCTGCCAGACCACGTGGGTGATCTCGATCGGCCCCGAATCCTCTGGCCCCCTTCGAAGTGACAGCGGTCGGTACCTTCACCTCCATGAAGGAGTTCCATTCCGCGCAGCCCGGACACTGGCCGAGCCAGCGGATCTCCTCGTGGCCACAGTTTTGGCAGACGAACTTGGTACCGGTGCGGGTCATGGCTGTGCTCTCCTTCGGGAGGTCGGATCCCAGATTCGGAAGATACCCGCTGAGCCGGGCAGTGCCTAGCGGAAAGCATTCCTGAAGGTATATCTGAAGATAACGATGCAGGTATCAGACCAGACGACCTCGGGAGAATTAACACTTTGGCTTTACTCCTGCTGTACCGATTCTATTATAGTAACCATGGTTATTGCTACGATGGCCGGAGTCATCCCCATGGCAGGTCGGAAACCGATCCCTCTCGCGTGAAGGTGTCAAATGTCTGAGTCGTTCAAACTCGGTCTGGCTCTCGGCAGCGGCGGCGCCCGTGGCCTGGCTCACGCCGGCGTGCTGCAGGTCTTGGAGGAGGAGGGCCTGGTACCCGACGTGATCACGGGCACCAGCATGGGTGCCATCGTCGGTGCCCTCTATGCCGAGTACCCCAGCGCCGAGGTGATGTGGAAGCGTATACTGAGCTACATCCAGGACGAAGACTTCGCCTCCTCCTGGTCTTCCTTCGTCTCCAAGGAGTCGGGCAGCGCTGAAGAGGAGTCGTCCAGCCGCTGGCAGGATTTGCTGGACTACGTCCAGCAGCGGATCATCGCGGTCAAGACGGTCACCCTCCCCTATGTCCAAGGCGAGGAGCGGTTACGCCGACCACTGGAGAACCTGTTTCGGGCCCCTGACTTCGCTGATCTGAAGATCCCCTTCGCGTCCGTGGGTCTCGACCTGGTGTCCGGACAGCCTGTCGTCTTCACTTCCGGTCCCCTCGTCGACGGGATCTATGCCAGCAGCTGCATCCCGGCAATCTTCCCGCCCTTCACCAAGGCAGGGATGCAAATCATCGACGGCGGTGGCCCCTTTCGGATCCCGGTGGAGGCGTGCCGCAGCCTGGGAGCAGACCTTGTCATAGCCGTGGACATCCCCGCCTTCGAGGAGACAAATTTCCGGACCGGCCTGGACGTGATCCTGCGCAGCAACACCATTGCCCGCCAGCGACTGAACAACTTCGTGCTGGCCACGGCCGACCTGGTGATCCGTCCCGAGGTGGAAAACTACCACTGGGCCGACTTCCGCGCCGGCGACCAGTGCCGGGCCCGTGGTATGGAGGCGGCCCAGGCCGCCATACCGGAGCTCCGAGCCTCCATCCAGCGCCTCAAGAGCTGGAAGCACCGCATGCGCAAGCAGTTGGCCGGGATGCTCGGGATGGTGACCGCCGGGGCCCCTCCACACAGGGACTGAGGTCCGAGCTCAGGTACCCGCCCTGGCGCTGAAGTCCTCACAGGCCTACCTATTCTACTCGTAAGGCACCAAGTGTCTTGTGGACCCGATGAAAAAATCGCCTTGATTTTCTTTGTGGTATCTTATATTTTTGGTTAAGACTAAACTTTGGGTTGACGAGGCCGAAAACACTAGTAAGTTGACTGACACCAGGCAGGTATACAGGACCTGGCGGTGAGACGAACTCCGAGACGACACAATTCGTCAAAAAAAGGAAGCGCGGTAGGGAACATGACCCTGGACAACCTCCAAACCGGCAAGTCCGCCATCCTGACCGACATCGATTCCTCTCAATCCTTGCGGCCAAGGCTGATGGAGATGGGCCTGACCCCAGGCACTCCCGTATCCATCGTGCGCGTGGCGCCTCTCGGCGATCCCATCGAGATCAAGGTGCGCGGCTACCGACTGTCCCTCCGCAAGAACGACGCGGCTCTCATCAACTGCCAAGACGACTGACCACAACCACACCTGCAGGAAATTCCATGTCGCGAGCGGTTCCTCCCCAGACTCGCACCTTCACCGTGGCCGTCGCGGGCAATCCCAATTCGGGCAAGACCACTCTGTTCAACGCCCTGACCGGCGCCAACGCCAAGATCGGCAACTACCCGGGCATCACCGTGGAACGTCGCGTTGGTACGATGACCCTGCCCAGAACGGGCAAGGTGGAATTGCTGGACGTGCCGGGCACCTACAGCCTGACGGCTCGTTCCCTCGATGAGGAAGTGGCCATCAACGCCTTGCTCGGTCGCAAGGGTCTGAACCGACCGGACGCCGTCCTCGTCGTGCTGGACGCCACCTCCCTGGAGCGCAACCTCTACTTTTTGATGCAGGTGATGGAGTTCGACCTGCCGGTGGTGGCCGTGCTGAACATGCACGACGCGGCGCGAGAGGAAGGGATCGAGATCGACCTGACGGCCTTCCGACGGATCTTCCAGGTCCCCGTGGTGCCGACCGTGGCCAGGAAGCGCGAAGGAATCGATGAGGTCAAAGCAACTCTGGACCATCTCCTGGCTAATTTGCAGGAATGGGAGCCCCCGGGCTGGTTGTGGCAGCCTGGTCCGGAACTCGCCCGCGAACTTGAGGAACTCGGCGAGGTCATTCATGACGAGGTGCGTTTCAGGCTGGAAACACCAGACAGCAAGCGCGCCTTCGCCCTGTGGCTCCTGATGAGCTTGCAGCGGGACAGTGAGCTGGTGGTGCGACCTCCACTGAGGGAGCTGACCCTCGCCATAAAAACTCACATCAAGGAGGCCGGCCGGGATCTGGACGACGAAACCATTGGTCGGCGCTACGCGGTCATCGACCACCTCGCGCCGCAGTTGATCAAGCGGCCACGCCAGGAGCGGCAGAACCTCACCGATCGCATCGACGCCGTCTTGACCCCCCCCCTCTGGGGATCGCTGGTGTTCCTGCTGATCATGGGGATCATCTTCCAGGCGCTCTTCTCCTGGTCCGATCCGGCCATGGGCTTCATCGAGAGCGGTTTCGCTCTCCTGGCCGACGGCATCCGAAGCGTGGCGCCGGACAGCTTCCTGCGCAGCCTGGTCACCGATGGCGTCATCGCCGGTGTGGGCGCGGTCGTGGTCTTTCTGCCCCAGATACTCTTCCTTTTCCTGCTCATCAGCCTGCTCGAGGGAACCGGTTACCTGGCGAGGGCGGCCTTCCTCATCGACCGCCTCATGCGCAAGACCGGCCTGCACGGCCAGGCTTTCGTACCCATGCTCAGCGGATTCGCCTGCGCCATCCCGGCCATCATGGCCACGCGGACCATCAAGAACCGGCGCGACAGGATGTTGACCATGATGGTGGTGCCGTTGATGAGTTGCTCGGCCCGGCTGCCGGTCTACACGTTGATCATCGCCCTGCTCTTTCCCGCCCAGCAGAAGATCGGTTTCCTGAGCGTCGGCACCCTCATGATGCTGGGCGTTTACCTCGTCAGCACTCTCCTGGCGCTGGGAGCCGCCGACGTGCTGGGCAGGACGGTGCTGAGGGGAAAGCCGCAACCGCTGCTGCTGGAGCTGCCTCCCTACCGCATCCCCGATCCCAAGACCGTTTTCATGATGTTATGGGAGAGGGCCAAGCTGTTCCTGACCACCGCCGGCACCATCATCCTGATGGTGACCGTCGTCCTCTGGTTGCTGCTGAGCTTTCCCACACATGTACAGATCAACCAGGAATACACGGCGCTGAAACGCGACGCCGCCGAAGACAGCCAGCTCCTCTCCCGGCTCGAGGCCCAGGAGCAAGCCGAACGGCTGCAGCACAGCTACGCCGGCCGGCTCGGCACGTTGTGTGAGCCGCTACTGGCGCCGTTGGGATTCGACTGGAAGATCGGCATCGGCCTGATCGGCGCCTTCGCCGCCCGGGAAGTCTTTATCAGCACCATGGGCGTGGTCTATGGCATCGGGGCGGAAGCCGACGAGGAAAGCCCGGGGTTGCGCGAAGCCATGCGTGCCGACCGTCGTCCCGACGGGCGTCCGCTCTGGACTCCACTCGTGAGCGCCAGCCTCCTGGTTTTCTTCATGATCGCCATGCAGTGCATGAGCACTCTGGCCATCACCAAGCGAGAGACCCGGAGCTGGCGGTGGACCCTCTTCATGCTGGTTTACCTGACAGGAGCCGCCTACGTGGCTTCGCTGCTCGTCTACCAGGGCGGCACATTGCTGGGGCTGGCCTGACTCGGTGACCCGGACTCCTCATCCCCACGAAGTGGTCATTCCCTGGACAGCCTCAGCCGGTGTCTGGTGAACACCAGCCGTAGAGACCAGTCGTCCTGGAACCATCTGGGACGAGCGTCCTCCTCGAACCGACCACAACTGTATTTCAGCTCCAGCCCCAGGGCAGAAGCGCCCCAGCGTCCGAAGTGGTAGCCGTAGCCGAAAACGATGAAGGCTTGACCGTTGCGGATCCGTTGTATCTCGTCTACGCCGCCGGTCTCATCAGGCTCGTCGGATTTGCCCAGCTCGCCTGGCTCGCCTGGCTCGCGGAGGATGTGGTAGATGCGGTGGCCATAACCGAGCCCGAGGCCCAGGTTTAGCGTGTGACGCCAGCTCGAGACGAGACTGCGGCCGAACTCCAGGGCGATGTCGGTGTCGGTGCGACTCCACGCCGCCAGAGAATCGGCCTGCAGTGTGGCGGGCAACGACGGATCCGCGATCGCTTTGCCTCCCACCTCCAGGGCTGCGCGTATCCAGGAGTTGCGGGCCTGGATGCCGTAGCGAAATCCGAACAGCGGCCCGGTGGTGCGATCGCCGCCCTCACGCCAGTTGCCGGTGCCACCCGCATACAGGGCCCAGACAGTGTGTGGACGGTGCCGTGCCTGCACGGCTCTGTCGATATAGACCTCCCGCAGACGCGTACGACTGTACAGCTCACCGCGCAGCTGTCCGATCAGGTCGCCCGCGCCGGTGTAATGTTCGCAGATGAGATGGGCCGTGCTCCGAGGCTCCACCGTGGACGACAGACGCATTGCCAACCACCTCGTGAAGGCGTCGTAGGTGAGCTGCTGCGCGTGCAGGTCATGTCCGTAGGTGTACCAGGGCGATCGCACTGCCAGTGCGGTAGTTGGTGCGGGAGTCTTCTGTTTCTTCTGACGCGGCAGCGGCCACGCCAGCAGGACATCGAGGGTGGCGCTGTCGACATCGTCTTCACAGAAAGTCTGCGTCCATATGGCCGCGAGGGTCTTGCTGCGCCGGATCGGTTCCAGCGGGCCGCACACCCGCTCCCAACGATCCAACAGGGCGTGGACCGAGTCCACCTCACCCGCCAGGAAGAGTCGTGGCAGCTGACGCATGGCCGTCAGGCTCATCTCGAGACAGCCAGGATAATCGTCGCCCAGCGGAGCCGTGCCGGTGGCCCTGTCCTCGGCACAGCAGGCGTCGCCGGGAAACAAGAACCCAACCCATACCCCCACTGAGAATCCTACTACGCCGACGGAGAATGCTGGCAGGCAGCATGACCAGCGTTGCTGGATCATGATCTGGTCTCTCTGCGGGGTGAGTGCCGTGAACCTACCGGCTGCGATGTATGAGGATACGGATCGGGCGGGGTTCAGCGCAAATGTTCGCGGGTGACCGGACAATTGCTCCACGTTGTCAGTGTGATGACGAGACGCAAGAATTGTTAGCGAATGTCGCTCCAGCCGACGAGTGCTCCTATCTTTGCCAACACCTCGATCATTATCTCTTCAGAAACCTCGTCGAACTTCTTTGCGCGCCGGGCTCTCCAGTCCAGACTCTTGAGTTGGTCGGAAAGGATCGCGCCTTTGGCTTTGCCGCCAGGCGTCAACTCGACTTCAAACGGATAGCCCTTCACATTTGACGTTACGGGACAAAACAGCGCCAAGCCGACACGGCCATTATAAGACCGTGGGGATATCACGAGTGCCGGTCGGTGGCCCGCCTGCTCGTGTCCAACTTGCGGCGTAAACTGCAACCAGACGATATCGCCTCGTTCGGGCACGTAGCGCCTTGGGGCTACCAATTCTCACCACCTACGGCATCGCCGGTGTTGATTTCTCCGTGAAGATTCTCGTCCGTGATACCTGCGAGAAGGTCTACCAGACCGACTGTTGTTTGCGGCGCAACCCGCACGATCAGATAACCGTCTTGCAGGCTCAGGTCGACCACGGATCCCTCGGAGACCTGTACTTCCTCGGCGAAGGACTTGGGAATTCTCAACCCAAGGCTATTTCCCCATTTAACGACTTTTGTGCGCATTACTGCCTCCTTGTGTATACAAAGAGTATACATGCTCCGTGGATCCGCGTCAAGCCCGACGGGCGGAGTTTTTCAAAACCTCGATAACATCGAGATTATGCTGCACAATACTACGACGCGGGACGACGCAAGGAAGGTGACATCCTTTGATCTTTCGAGGGCCCCCCGGGGGGCCTTTG
>CBDURX010000070.1:0-7717 GCA_965369485.1 uncultured bacterium
CCAGGTGATGCCGGCGATCAATCCCCTGCGGCAATTGGATTCACTTCCGAACGGGATGAAACACCACCGCGTCGCCACGTCATAGTAACAACTTTGGAGATGATCATAGAACCAGCGGTACCTGGTACGTGATTTCATGGTGAATCGACCCGAACGCGCGAGTCGCCCGTGTTCACGGAGCCAGCGACTGCCGCATCAAGGTAGCGGACTCCGGGCAAAAGAGGCGGAACTCATCCGACGCTCGGATACCGGCCGGTGTCTTGGCACGCTCGACGCGCGCGAATCCGTGCCGGGCGAAGTAATCCGCGGCGTCGGTGGTCAGGAGATAGACAGCATGCAAATTTATTTCCTGTGCGCGGGCCAGCAGACGCCGGCAAAGCTCGGCGGCAATGCCCTCCTGGCGGTGCGCGGGATGGACGACGAGAGAGCGCAGCAGGCCGTCCGCCGCGTGAAGTTCCAGACCGACCAGGCCGACGACCTCTGCCGCACTATCGACCGCCACCAGGAATCCCGCTTGCTGTTCGGCGACCCCCTCGGTGGGCAAGCCGGCCTGTACCAGCAATTCCACCATGGCCGGGAGATCGGCCTGTTTCGCCTCACGTATGTTCACGGTACAACCCCGCGATGACAATAAGCCATCTCAATCCGGGTCAATAGCATCGCAATCCTCTCTCGTGACAGCATACAACAACTGGTCCACCACTTGCCCGTCCTTGACGGCGCTGCAGCGCATCCGCCCCTCCAGGAGATAACCGGCCTTTTCGAGCACGCGGAAAGAAGCCGTGTTCCAAGCGAAGGGCAAGGCATATAGACGCTTGAGGGCGTGCGTTTTCATGGCGTAAGCGGTAACCGCTTTCAGCGCAGCGGTCGTGATGCCGCGACCCCAGTACTCCTCGCTGAGCCAGTACCCGATCTCAGCCGTGAACCGCTCCACGTCTTCACGCAGCTTGAAACCGATAGCTCCGATAGCCTCCTCGGCCGTGGCGATGCAGAAAAAGGTTTCCGGGTCCAGCGTGGTGGCGAACTCGAGAAAGCGCTGCGCATCCTTGCGACTGTATGGGTGAGGGAAGGCATCCCTGAGATTGCGCCAGATCTTCCGGTTGTTGGCATGGCGGGGCAAGGCTGCCGCGTCTTCCCGTCGCCAGCTCCGTACCTGGAATTCACCGAGGTCGATGTTCATCTCACCCCCCTACCGGAGTGATCTTACTGATCTTCCGGAGCAACAGCCAGCCGAGGTAACACCCCAGGGGATAGGCCGGAAAATCCCGCCAAGAAAACGAGTCCCCCAAGATGCTGCGGCCGACGAAGGTCCCCCGCGCGGCCTGCAACCAGGCGGGGTGCCACAGTTGCAAAAACTCGAGCACACACGTTGCCACGCACACTCCGATGGCAATACGCTTCGTCGCCTCCGGCCTGGGATACACGATGAAGGCGATCAACATGAAGAACATCTCGTAACCGACGCTCGCCCCCCAGTTGTTCACCCACCACTGGCCAGGACCCTGGTCGAATTTCATGAGAAGTGATAACGGGACGACCAGGGCCAGGGCGGCCAGGGCTGCAATTCTTCTGTGTGCTGTGTCGGACTTCGCGTTCACCAGACTATTCCAAGCTAGGCTAGCCCTCGCCCGCCGACAGTTTCAACGGATGGTAGAGGGTGTCCCGCAGGACCGGCTCCAGCCCCACACCGCGGATGAACGCCTCGATCTCCGCCACAGTCATACCCTTGCCCGCCGTGCCGCCGGCGGCCAGGGTGACTCGTTCGTCGGTGACGGTCCCGTCCAGATCGTCGGCGCCGAAGCGCAAGGCGACCTGAGCAGCCTCACGCCCCAGCATGACCCAGTAAGCCTTGAGGTGCGGAATGTTGTCCAGCAACAGCCTCGACAGGGCGATCACCTTCAGCTTCACGGCCAGGCTGGGTCCCGGCAAGTGTGCGAACCTGGTGTTGGCCGGGTGGAACGCCAGCGGTATGAAGCACTGGAACCCGCCGGTCTCGTCCTGCAACTCCCTGAGTCGCAGGAGATGATCGACCCAGTGACGCGGCTCCTCGATGTGCCCGAACAGCATGGTGCAGTTGGACTTGAGGCCAGAGGCATGGACCAGTCGGGTCACCTCCAGCCACTGCTCACCGGTCATCTTACGCGAGGCGATCTGCCGGCGAATCTCGGGAGCGAAGATTTCAGCCCCGCCGCCGGGGCAACTCCCCAGGCCGGCGTCCCGCAGCCGGGCCACGGTCTCGGGGATGCTCAGCTTGGCGATCTTGCTCAGGAAATCGATCTCCACCATGGTGAAGGCTTTCAGGTGTACAGAGGGGAAGGTGCCCTTGAGGGCCCGCAGGATTTCCAGGTAGGTATCGAACTTCCAGCGTGGGTGCAGACCGCCGACCACGTGGAATTCGGTCACCTGTGGACTCCAGTCGCGCCGGGCGATCTCGACGCACTCCGCGGGAGTCCAGGCCCAGGTCCCCTCGGCATCGGGGTCGTCTGCGTAGGCGCACAGCTCGCACCCCACGAAGCAGACGTTGGTGGGGTTGAGATGGCGATTGATGTTGTAGTAGACCCGGTCGCCGTGGAGCCGCTCGCGCACCGTGTGCGCTAACCAGCCCAGCAGCGGCAAGTCGTCGGAAGCCGCCAAGGCCAACCCGTCGGCTCCGGAAAGACGCTCGCCGGCCAGGACCCTGTCCCGGACGGCGGCCAGAGGATGGCTCGCTGGGATCATGTCACCAGTCAGATCCATGAACAATCCGAGCTAATCGTCCGCCTTGGCCGCCAGCTTCAGCTGGGGCAACAGCGTGACGTCGTAGTTCTTCTTGTGGCGCTCCCGCACCGCGCGGATCTCCTCGACACCCTGCCTGATGCCGGCCAGGGCGGTAGTAATCTCGAGATTGTTGTAGCGGTAGCCGAAGTTACGAAGCTTTTCCATGGCCGCGACCAGTTTCTTCTCGGCCGGGGCCAGTTTGTCGTCCATCAGGAAGGAAAATCCCTGGCAGGTCTCCTGCAGGCCCAACCAGAAGGCCTCGTCCCGACCCTGGGCGTTTTCACAGCCCCTTTCCGCCAGCTCGGCGGCCTTGTGATAATCCCTCTGGTTGAAGGCGGCCACGGTCAATTCCAGTGTCTGCTCCATTACCCCACCCCCTCACCGGTCTGTTGTTCTGCACCGTGCTCGTCCACGGGCATGTATCGCGCTGCTTCCTCCTCGAAGGCCAGCAACCTGGTGTCCTTCAAGCGGTCAATGAAGAGCACGCCGTCCAGGTGGTCGCACTCGTGCTGGACCACCACGGCCGGGAATCCCTCCAGCTCGAGGGTCACCTCCTCGCCCTTCTCGTTGTATCCCTTGACCGTCACCGCCGCCGGGCGCTCTACGTAGCCGCGTATACCCGGGATACTGAGGCAGCCCTCGAACATGCCGTAGAGCTCGTCAGTCGTGGTGGTGATCTCGGGGTTGATGAACACGCGCAGCTTGGTGTGGCCCTCGTCATCCTCCTCACCGCCACAGATCACCAGACGAAGCGAGGCGTGCACCTGGGGCGCGGCCAGGCCGACGCCACTGTACTCCACCATGGTCTCCAGCATGTCCCGGATTAGTCGCTGGACCTCGGGACCGGTGATTTGCTGCGGATCGATCGGTTTGGCCGTCTGGCGCAGCAGTGGATGGCCCATCCGAGCAATCTTGAGAATGGACACGGGTCGTTGCCTCCGGAAGGAGTAGCTCGGCCGCTGCACGGAGTTGCCTTCCAGCCCCCCGGCACAGCCGACACCATAAACAATCGAGTATTCAGACGCAAAGAGAGAGCCGTCCCTTCTTCACGCTCGTTGAAATCGCGACCTCAACGGCTTGGTGGCGCTTTGCGATGGGCAATTCAGCGACCAGTCCCGAACGGTCCTGTTCTTGCAAATACTGATTTTAGTCGCAAAAATAGTTGTTGTGGCCCCAGGGCCTTCATTGCGGGAATATCTCAGGTTCCGGTTGAATCAAATCCTCAAGCTGGTAGTCCCATGGATCCTGCTAAGGAGGAAAAGGTATGTTGACCTCGAGCCGCACCATCTTGACCACTGCGCTCGTAGGAATTTTTTTCCTTTCACCAGTCATGGATTCCCAGGCTCAGAGCCAAGGCACCGCCCTGGGACCACGGATTGGACTGAGCAGGGGGCCCGATCAGGTCTTCATCGGGGCTCAAGCGGAATTTGGTCCCCTTATTGGAGCAGCTCGGTTCGTTCCCAGCCTGGACTTCGGTCTTGGTGATGGTAACAACGTCACGACACTCAATACCGATCTCCGCTGGTACCTCTTGCCCCTCCCCGAAACCGGCATCTACTTCTACGGAAGTGCCGGCCCGACGATCGTTCTCTCACCCGATACGGAACTCGGATTGAGCTTGACCGTTGGTGCCAACATTCCCATGAAAAACCGCCGACGCTACAACCTGGAGGTGCGTTTTGGATTCGGGGTTGTCCCGGATCTGAAGATCGCGCTTGCTCTCATGTTTGGCCTCTAGCCATGACTGCCTAGGCTGTCCGTGGCCTCACTGGTCCATATCACCCTTCCCATCAGGACCCGGGCCGTGGGCGCCCGGCGCGCAGTGCGCGCAGAGGAGCTTGCCCTCCACGAAAACCGCCTCTGTCTTGGGCACCTTCATGCCACACATGGTACAGAGAACGAACTCCTTCTCTTGTCGTACAGGTTCCTCGCCCGCTGTCTGCTCGTCCTCAGCGTCGACCTCTCTGAGGATGGCCGCCGCGTCCAGGAGTTGGTCCCGGCTCGGGTCGGCGACCTGGTCAGCAGGTTCACTGGACTGCTCGCCCGAGACCTCCGCACTCGCAGCGTTGCCCTGCCTAGCTGCACGGCTGTCCCGATCGGAACAGCCGGCCAGGCACGCCGTCAGCAAGACGAGAACGCCGAGTACAACATGTATTTTAAAAGTCGTTCGCATGACTGTTTCTCTCCACCAGGGGGAATGGTTGCTGGCAGTTCACTCCGGGTGTGTATCCCCGCCGGCGATCATCTCCAGGGCGTGGGGTACCACGGGCAGGATCACGTCCAGGCACTCCGTCACGGCCTTGACGCTGCCAGGTAAGTTCAAAATCAAGGTCTTACCGTGTACACCCGCCACCGCCCGGCTCAGCACGGCCGCCGGGAAGGCTTCCCGGTAGCGCGCCCGCACCGCCGCCATGATGCCGGGGATCTCCCTGTCGATGACGGCCAGGGTCGCTTCGGGGGTGACGTCCCGTGGTCCGATGCCCGTGCCGCCGGTGGTGAGCAAGAGATCTGCCCTGGCATCCGCCGCCTCCCGTAGCATCTGCTGGATCAGCTCCTGATCATCCGGGACGATCATCCGCTCGCACGTCACCTCGAATCCCTTCTCGTGCAGGTGGCGACAGACAAGCGACTCGGCCAGGGGACCACTCTCATCCTTGTACTCCCCGCGGCTGGCCCGGTCGCTGACCGTCACCACCACTACGCGCAGATGCCGCTCGATACCCATCACATCGCACCTTTCCCTTCCCGGGTTGGTGTCTGGAATGCCGCGGTTCTTACGGGCCAGAACAGCACGCCGGTACCTGTGGCCAGCTCGGTGACCTCCGGTTCCACCCGTAGCAGACCGTCCGCTTCGGCCAGAGCATGCAGATGACCGGAGCCGTGGTAGGGCAGGCACGCAATCCGGCCTTCGGCGGTCAACCTTGCCGGCAGGAACTTCAGGCGCGGACCGCCTCTACCGTGGTACGGCTGCGCCAGCGGCAAGGTAACGTACCGTTCCCGCCTCAGCGTCCCCTCCAGCAGAGCCAGGGCCGGCAGCACGAAGAGATGGCAGGTCACGAAGGCAGACACGGGGTTACCGGGCAACCCGAACACCACACCCCGGTCGCTGGTAGCGAAGATCAGAGGCTTGCCCGGCTTGATGGCGATTTTGGAGATATGGATCTCCAGACCCATCTCCTGCAAGGCGGCGGGAACGAAATCGTAGTCGCCGGCCGAGACCCCGCCGGTCAGGACCACCATCTCGGCGTTCCAGAGCGCTCCGGAGATCCGGTCCAGGGTCACCTGAGGATCGTCCGGTACGACCGGGTACACCTCGACCGAGTAGCCGAACGATCGTAGCACACCGCTCAAGAGCGGTGAATTGGAGTTGGGAATCTGGCCATCCCGGAGCAGGTCCGGCTCCTCCACCAGTTCGTCGCCCGTGGCCATCACCACCACGCGTGGCTGCCGGTGAACCTTCACTGCGGCCACTCCACAGGCCACCAGACCGGCAATGTGGAGTGTGTTTAGACGCTCACCCGCCGGGACCACCACATCCCCGACTCGCAGATCCTCTCCGCGCGCGGCAATGTTGCGATTTTCAGCCGCGAGGGCTTCCTCCTCGATTTCCACGTACCCGTTCGCCTCCCGACACCTCTCCACCATGATCACCTTACCCGTGCCTGGCGGCGCCGGGGCGCCAGTCATCACCTTGACCGCGCTGCCGGGACGTATGGGTTCTTCCCGGACCTGCCCGGCCCGCACCTCGCCCACCACCTCGAGGCGATTGCCGGCCTCTCCCTCGGCGACGGCGAAGCCGTCCATGGTGACACGATCGAAGGGCGGGATGTCCAGACCTGAGGTGACGTCGGCCGCCAAGACTCGCGCCGTGGCGGCCGTGACCGGTATGCGTTCACTGTCGAGATTGCGGTGCGAGAGGTGGCGGGTGATGATGGTTTGGGCCTGCTCAAGGGAAATCATGTCTGCTCCTTCAGCGATGGATACTCGGCCCCTCTGTGGCCGGGGAACGACCCGACCGGTCCAGACTAGCCGATATCGGCCTGATTCGGGAGAGGTATCCACCTCGATCGCCACCCGCCGGGAATGTTTTGACTGCGGGACGGCGCTACGGTAAGTTCACGTTCGCTCTTGCTGAGACGCCATGCCACGTGGTGCCCTTCCCGGAATCGGAAGTTTCATGGACCCGATCCAGCCCGAACCCCTGCCGGCGTATGACCGCTCCGTACGCGGTTTCCTCGGAGGCGTCCGGCGGCTGCTGATCGTGCTGGTGCTGCTCTACATCTTCCTGTTCGCCATTTCTCTCCTGGGTGCGGCTTTCAAGATCTTCGGCTCGGATTTCAGCAAGACCCTGATCGCCACCACCACCAACCCTGTGGTCGGCTTGATGATCGGGCTTCTCGCCACCTCCCTGATCCAGAGCTCGTCAAGTACCACCTCCATCGTGGTGGGCCTGGTCGCGGCCGGTGCGCTTACGGTGCGTAACGCCGTTCCCATCATCATGGGGGCCAACATGGGGACCACGGTGACCAACACCATAGTCGCCCTGACCTCCCTGAACCGGCGCGCCGAGTTCACACGGGCTTACGCCGGCGCTACCATGCACGACTTCTTCAACCTGATGACCATCGCCATCCTGTTTCCGCTGGAGCAGACCACCCACTATCTCGAGAGTTCCGCTACCTGGCTGGCCACTCACCTCACCGGCTCCCAGGGCATGGAGTTTCACAGCCCGGTGAAGGCGGCGGTCAAGCCGTCCGTCCAGGCGGTCAAAAACTTGTTGACCGAGGAGTTCGCCCTGTCCGACTGGCTGGCCGGAACGATCATGCTGGTGCTGGCCCTGTCCTGCATCTTCTTCGCACTGACCATGTTGACGAAGCAGCTCAAAAGGGTGTTCCTGCGACGGGTCGAGGGCGCTTTCAACAGGCTGATATCGTCCAGCGGCTTGATGGCCATTGGCGAA
>CBDURX010000071.1:0-7696 GCA_965369485.1 uncultured bacterium
GAGCCGAAGCCATCCGCGGGTGAAACCGACCTCGTGCGGTTTTAACTGGGGCGGTTCGGATCATTTGGCCTCCGGGCCAGTTCGAGGAGGAGAGTCATGAACCTCCACCAGACCAAACACGGCCGCAACGAGTGCCGCAGCATTCGATCCGGACCGACCGGGAGGATCCTGCTGGCCATCGTCCTGGTCGCCATGGCGGGTTGGATGCTTCCCGCCCGCGGCACGGCCGCTCTGCAAGAGCAAATCACGCCGCCAGCTGCCAGTGGCAGTCAGTTTTCCTACGAGGACCAGACCTTGCGTGTCAATGTCTGGCACGACAAGGACGAGGGAGACGTCTACCGGTTGGGTGAGACCGTACGCATCCATTTCGAGACCAACGAGGACGCCCACGTGGTCGTCTACCGCATCGACGCCGACGGCAAGGTGACCATTCTCTGGCCTCGCAGCCGCTACGACGACGGCTTCGTGTTCGGTCACCACCACTACACACTGCCGGCGTCGGGTGCCCAGCAGATACGAGTCTCCAGCGAGGAAGGAGTCGAATACGTCGAAGCTATCGCATCTGCTTATCCATTCGATCTGAGGGAACTGGAAGTCGAATTCCACCACGAGGATGGTGACGAGTCCTACGAATTCTACGTTGCCGGTGATCCGTTCCTGGCCATGAACGAGGTCAATTACACGGTG
The DNA here is from genome assembly GCA_965369485.1 of uncultured bacterium. Classification (GTDB taxonomy): domain Bacteria; phylum Krumholzibacteriota; class Krumholzibacteriia; order LZORAL124-64-63; family LZORAL124-64-63; genus CBDURX01. The sequence continues at coordinate 688 of CBDURX010000071.1, forward strand.
ACAGGTCTGGAGGATCCGTCCGATTACGTGGTGACCAACTACTCCAGTTATTATGTCCACGAGCGTGTCGACCATCCTCGCTATCTGTGCCATCAATGCCACGATACCGCTGAATACAGGCCTTACCGCGACACCTGTAGTCTGTCCATTCACTACGATTTCGGCTGGTACAACAGCTGGTACGTGAGGTTCGGTTACTATCCTGTGTATTACTATCCCGCGTATTACTACGTCGATCCCTGGAGCTATCGGCCGTGGGTCAACTACTGGTACACACCCTGGTACTACTGGCCGTCGTATCCCTGCTACACGTGGTCCAACAGCTACTACAACTGGCGCTATACCCCCCTCGCCCGCGGAGATGCTCTGGTGCGATACCGGGATGGTGACCGACGCTACCGGCCGTTGGCCAGGGACTACCGGACCAAGGGTGACGAGCGCGAGCGCTACAAGCGGCGGGAGAACCTGATGGTGGCCTCCGGCAAGCCCACGCGGGAGATAAATGACGCCATCCGGACCAGGACCCGTCTGAACGATCGCAGCGACGTCACGGCCAGGGATGGTCGCTCCACGCGGCCGGTCACGCGGGAATCCGTCTACCGTGATACGAAACCCACGGAGCGTCAGCGCGTGGCGTTCCGGGATGCCAAGCCCGTTCGCTCCGCACCCGGATTGCGAATCCAGGGTCGGCAAAGCAGTGGACCGGCGACCCGACCTGTGGGAAGGAACGACCGCGCCCGGAGTAGTGACTCGCGCATCCAAGACCGGAAACGGACGCCCACCGGAGCGAGGAACCCGGCGCCCGGAAGGCCGGGCACACGGGAAAGGCAAATCCAAGATCGTTCACAGCGTAGCCCCACCCGGGCCGATGGTCAGAACCGGCGAACGATTCGCTCGGTCGAGCCGCGCAAGAGCGGCTCGCGGATCTGGACCGGAGGCCGCAACAAACCGGCCAATGATCGCACGGCCAGGCCACAACAGGTGAAGCCGGGTGACAGGAAATCGTCCTCCCGGTCGACCGGGTCGAGATCATCCCGAGTCCAGCCGACCAGGCGGGGTTCGTCTTCGAGTAAATCGCCGGGACGCTCCTCAACAGTCAAGCCCGCCGCCCCACGGCGGTCGGGCGGGAGCAAATCCCCGCCTTCACGGTCTTCCCGTTCTGGCTCCTCACACAGCGGTGGTAGCCGGAAGGGTGGATCACGCAGCGGTGGCAGGAGGTAACGTCGGAAACAGAATAATGCTGGTCGTTGGTGGTTGTTTCCCCCCATCACCGGCGGGCCAGGGCGGGATCGATTCCTTGAAGAGGTTGGCAGCCCAAGGGAACGGGATTCCAAACTGACTGGCTGGCGATCACCAACGCGAGTGGAAGGGCCCTGAGTGAAGGTATTGTCGATCAGGGGTGGCAGTAACGGAGCTCGGGCCCTTCCTGTTATAGGACCGGATCTCCGGCCGTGTCTCGGCCGGAGCATCCGGTTACAGAAGGGTGTGAATTGACGGCGGGTTACCGCCTTCCTATAATGCAGCACGTTTGCGCCGCATCGTTTTTCATCCGGGCTAACAGCAGGTAGAAAGTTGTATTGGGCATGATACCGCAGGCACTGGTTGGCCGGAGCCAGCCCTCGTCAGGCCTATTCACGACGGCTTGTCTCGGCTTGTTGCTGGTTTTCTGCATGGAGAGCGTCACCGCCGCCCCAGCCGCATCCAGGGCTCCGGCACCGGATTACACCGACTCTGGCTGGCAACCGTGGCACGGAGTGGCGGAGTTGTCGTCCGACGCCGCTGTCGCCGAAGCGGGTGACGGCGCAATGATCTCCGGTGATCTGGCCCAGGTGCAAGCTCGCCTCGTGCGCAAGCAGGCGCATCTGGCCCGGGACGGCTCGCTTGAGTTACAGAAGCGTCGACTGGCCGGACAGGCTGTGCCGCCGAGTCTGCAGGCCATCGTTCTGATGTGCGATTTCTCCGACAGCCTGCTCTACGGCCGCTGGGGGCAAGTGCCTGGTGATTTCCCACCCCCCCGCCAGAGCGAATTCTACTACGCGGCGCACGACTCCCTCTATTTCCACCATCTCGTGGACGACGTGGCCACCTATTTCGCCAGCGTCAGCGATGGCCAATTCACCCTGAATTACCAGGTGGAGGCTGAGGTAGCCAACCTGTCCGAGCCCATGGGTTTCTACGGCAATCATCCGGACGAGGGGGAACAGCCGTTCCAGCTGGCCCTGGACGCCATCACCATGTTGGACGCACGGGTCGACTTCTCCCTCTTCGACACCGTCATCTTGATCCACGCCGGCGCCGGCGAGGAGACCGATATCAAGGACGACTCGCCGGAACAGATCTTCAGCACCTATCTCAGCCCCGAAGATTTCGCGGAGGCTTTCGCCGAGAGCCTCCTGAGCACGCCATACATCCCGACCGAGGATTTTCCGGAGGGCCAAGGCGTCGATCAGGTCCTGATTCTGCCGGAGACCGAGTACCAGGACGCACTGGGTGGTTTCGGCGGGTTCTTCGGCTCGCTGGGCGTTTACTGCTTCGAGGTCGGGTTGCGTCTCGGCATGCTGTCTCTGAGTGATTTCACGCCGGCCGGCCGGCCGGACAGCCAGGGGATCGGCGAGTTCGGCCTGATGGGTTTCGGCCTGTTCGTGGGCGCGGGTTTCATGCCCGATCATCCTTGCGCTTACAACAAACTACTCATGGGTTGGCTCGATCCCTACCGTGTAGTGCCGGGAGCAGACGCTACCTGGGCCCTCACACCTGCCGAGCACGCGGCTGGCCCCAACTCCGCGGCGCGGGTAGATATCAACGGGCGCGAGTACTGGTTGCTGGAGTACCGCCAGCAGGATCCCGACGGTAACCGGATCTTCTCCTGGGACGACGATCTGAACGGTGACGGCGTGCCCAACTTCACGGCTCAGGACGATCACAGCTTCGTACCGATACCGTTCGTGGATTTCTTCGATCCCGCAATCCATGTCAGGGAACGATTGACCGGGGCCGAGTTCGACTTCTTCATGAGCGAAAACCCAGCCCGGCCGCCGGGTGTCAAGGGTGCTGGCAGTGGTATCTTTATCTGGCACGTGGACGAGGGTGTCGTTTGGGATGCCTTCGGCGCGGAGGCCAACCTGTTCAACGCCGATCCTCAGCGCAAGAGTGTCGACCTGGAGGAGGCAGATGGTATCCAGGATCTCGACACGCGCGTCGGGTCCCCTTACCTGTTGGGCAGTGACGACGACAGTTACCGAGGTGAGGGGAACTCCGTCTTCGGACCGGACAGCGTACCCGGTAGCGAGTCTGCCGGCAGGGCCTGGACTGGGATCATTATCGACCAGATATCTCCCGTGGTGGTCGATTCCACAGGCGGCGGTACGGGCCTGATCGCCTACGCCGACACCATGACTTTCCATTGCCGGCAGTTGCTGGCGCCAGGGCAAAGGCCACAGCTGGCGGCGGAACTGCTACTGGATGGCGTCGACCTGCGTGGCTCTCACCTGCTGGCCGCCGACCTGGACGAGCCACCGGACGGCCAGTTCGAGATCGTGGCGTCCGGCAGGATGGGCGAAATCTACACCTTCAGGCTGGATCTCACGGAGCACGTGGATCATGACGGTGACCCGGCGACTGTGGCCCCGTTGGTCGTAGGTACGGATGCGGCCGGCGAGCCGGTCGCCTGGAACCCGCCGGCTGCGGTGGGGGATCTGGACGGCGACGGCCGGCCCGAAATCGTTTTGACCGCGCCGGGAGGGCTGTACGCCTTCAATGGCGAGGACGGCAGCGAGGTGGTCGGCGACGGAGACGCTCTGGAACGCGGCCTCCTCACTGCGTTGCAAAACTGCCGGTTGCCGCCGGTGTTACTGCCGCTGCTCGAGAATGCTGGTTACGACCCCGGGAGTGCTGTGGTGGCGTGCGTCGTCGATTCCACGGCGGCCGGAGCAGTGGTGCAGTTCCTGGACGGGACCGGCGCACCCTTCTTTTCCGATCTGGAACTGGGTGACGTCACGGTACCCTCGCCGCCTTTGCTCTTGGAGCAGACCCTCTTCATTCCTACCACACGGGCAGAGGAGGGGGGTCACACCCTCGTGATGATCACCTGGACACCTCAATCAAGCCCTCCCTCACTGGTCGACACGATCGATTTGACATTGGAGCCGGGGCCGCTCTCTCTTGCCGGCGGTGTGCAGGATTTAGGCGTGCCGGGCGGCACTCCTCCCACCTACTTGATCGTGACCGGCCAGGAAGGCCGTGCCGAGAGATTGGACTGGGAAGGGTCGGATCTCGTGACCCGGGGACTGTGGCCGACGGAAGTGCCGCTGCTCTCCTCGCCGGCACCCAGCATTCTGTTTCCTGCCACCGGCAAGGCGAGCAAGACCTCACCAGCCATCTCTGCTCAAACGACCGGTGTGGCGTTCCACCTCGCGGACATGTTCGCCACCGCGGCGCCGTCGGGAATCTACTTGCAGGGCTGGCCGCGGCGGCCGCTGACGAGTGTGGAGGTCACACGCGAGGTCTGGGTCCCCTCACCTCTGCGGACCACGCGTGAACTGCTGTTTTCGAGCCGGGACGGACGTCTGTTCCTCTACGATGACGCGGGGAACCTGAGAGACGGCTGGCCTCTCGCCGGTCCTGCCGCTTCTGCCGGGACGCCGTTGCTGGTCGATATGGACGGGAACGGTACCTTCGAGGTGGTGGCCTGCGGGAGTTTCGAGCGGGTCACCGGAATCGACACGGAAGAGGGCGAACTGGCAGGAACAGTCTTGTCTCGCCTCGCCGTCTGGACGGATTGCGCCATCCTGGTCAACGCAGTCGAGACGCGGCTGGAGGGCTGGAACATGTGGCGTGGCACGCCGTGGCGAAACCCGGGTAGCGCCATGACCATGACTGTTTTAAAGACCGGGGATCTCCTGGTTGCAGACAGTCACATTTGTTATCCGAACCCCTTGATCTCGAGTCCCTTGCGCGTTCGCGCCGAGGCCACGCGCAACGGAACGGCACGGGTTTACATCTACAACATAGAAGGCGAAGAGGTGACCACGGCTGGTCCTACCCCTGTCCTGGAGGGCGAACCGTTCGAGCTTGAACTGCCCTTCACAGGTTTTGCGGGTGGGATGTACATATGCCGTCTGGTGGTCGAATGCGACTGCGGCGGGTCCCAGACGAGCATCGTTCCCTTCGCTGCGGCACCGTGACGGGACCAACTCGTTCTCGGCACGGGAGGTTCCGGCGATTGCCTGGATGCCGGGCAGAGCATTATGATTACCAGGGAGCCGGCGCACGACTTGCTGCCAAACGGGACAAGGACCGGCATCCGGAAAGGGATCCCATGAAACGACGAATCTCTAGAACCGCAGGCGCTGTTCTCCTGGTCGCGGTGACCTGGCTGATCCTCACGCCTCCGTTGGCGCGGGCGGGTAAACCCGGCGAATCCGGCTTCATAACGTTACGCCTCGGCGTGGGAGCCCGGGAAGCGGGGATGGGAAACGTCGGCGTGGCGTCGTCCAACGGGGCAGCGGCCGTTTACTGGAATCCGGCCAACCTTCCTTTCATGGACTACAGCACTGACCTGCTCCTCCAGCACCAGCGCTGGCTGAGCCTGTTCAACATCGAGACGGTCAGCCTGGCCCACCGCACCAATTTCGGAGACCTGGGCATATTCTTCAACGGATTCTACTCCGACAAGATCGAGCGTTATGACGACGAGCAGGTGGGCGTGTCCCGGGGAACTTTCAGACCACATGACGTGGTCTTCGGCCTCTCCTTTTCTCGCAAGATAGTGGAATCGTTGGCCGGAGGTGTGGCGGTCAAGATGCTCCACGAAAGCATAGACATCTATTCGGACACGAGCTTCGCCTTCGATTTCTTCCTGAGTCACCAGGCTGTGATAGCAGGGCTGGTCTTTGGTGCCTCCCTGACCAACGTGGGCCAGGACATCACACTGAATCAGGAGCCATTCCCCTTGCCGACGGCTTTCCGCATCGGTGCCGCCTACGATCCACCTGGCGGCATCTTCAGTGGCAAGGTGACCTTGGCGGGGGATGTCGTGGTCCCCAACGATGGCACGGAGAAGGCGCATCTAGGCCTCGAGTGGCGCCTGATCCCCGAGCTTGCCCTGCGCGCCGGTGGTAACATCAATTACGATTCCCGCGACCTGACCTTCGGTGCAGGTTTCCACAAGGGGGTTCTCGGCATAGGATACGCGTACGAGAACATGAAGAACGACCTGGAGCCGGCCCACAAGTTCGCACTCGAGATCCACTACTGATCTGGGGCGTGCTGTAACAACGCCTCACCGATGCGGCGGGCGGGGAACCGGCCCGGGGCCTGAGCGTCAATCACTACGGTCAGGTTGACCGAGGAAGGGCGGAGAACCGGCAACGAAATCGAGCAACTCGAAGCGGCCGTCTCGATACAGCCCGTATCCTTCCCGGTCCAACCACCCCGCCAACGCAGCCAGACTCTTTCCCTGATGTTCCAGGTGGAAGGGATGGTGAACGTGCCCGATCACAAAAAGGTCCCACGGTTGGTCCACTTGCCGTTGCAGCCAGCGTTGCGCCCGGGCGATCATGGTGTCGGCCTCGTCGTGGGTAGCGTTACGGCTGGTACCGCTCAGCCAGGTGGATATCTTGTACAAGAGTTCGGGGTGCAAAGACTTGGCCAGCAGAATGCCGGGCCGATGGCGAACGATCCACCGGAAGCCGTTGTACAACCAGTCGTGGCTCAAGATGCCGTCGCCGTGGAGCAGACGCACACGGGTGTCTCCGAGCTGGAGAGTCTGGGGCAGGCCGTGGCCGGTCGTACCGTAACGTTCACGGAAGTACTCGGCGGCCCAGATATCGTGGTTGCCTCCGACGAAATGAATGACCGTGCCTGTGGCCAGGAGTCGGTCCAATGCCTGGAGTAGCTCCTCGTATCCCTTCAGACGGAAGTGAGGATAATCGAACCAGAAATCGAAAATGTCCCCCAGCAGGACCAGGTGATCCGCCTGCTCGGACATTTCCAGGAACTGCAGAAAATG
>CBDURX010000072.1:0-7632 GCA_965369485.1 uncultured bacterium
CAAGGCCAAAAAATCCTCCTGCAACTCGCTCCCTGTCAGGTCGCGCTGGTGACCCGGGGGAGCCATCTCAAGGCCGTCTTCCTCGTAGGCGCTCACCCCTTGACCATCGGTAATCGCCCCGAACATGTTCCTCCCGACAGCAAGCTGTTCTTCCTCGCAGCCGACCGGCCCTTGCTCTTTTCCTGGCACCGCGACTCGTCCCTCTGGGTATCCGACGGCACTGATCAGAGCACGTGTATCACCATCCGCGGCCAGTGCATCTGCAAGGTCAGCGGTCCGGCCCGGTTCTTCGCCGCTTTCTTGCGTCACAGCAGCGGAATCGGCGAGCCGTTCACGCTGCGCGTCATCGATGCCCTGGTCCGGTCCGGTCTCGAGAAGGTTCTGAACGAGACGGTACGTGGCTGCGACGCTACAGAGGAAGAGCTGTCCGCTTGCCTGAGAGGGATTGCGCCGGCGGACCTGGACTCCTACCTGGAGGATCTTGGCCTACTCTGCAACGAGTTGCGGATCGATGCGGCCCGGATCGAACCGGGGTCTACTCAGTCCACTACTGGACAATCCACGGCAGACCGTGTTAATAGGATCTAAGTGATGCCTGGGGATCCCGCCGGAGCGGCGCCGGTCAACCCCCGGCGAAACCCCGGAGGGCTGCGGAGATCCATGCCTCGTCGACGGAACAGTGATCAGTACTCGCCCCCCAGCGCGAAGCGCTCCTGGCCAGGGAGCCTTTTCCTTTTGGTCCTGGCCACCGGCTTGACCTCTTCACCGGTCGCGGCCCAGCCGCTCACGCTCCCGGACGATCTGACCATGCCGAGGGCCACCGTAGTGGACAGGCCGTACTTTCCCCTCACCTCGCAACTTCCTGCCGGTACGCAGCCACCGCGCATAACCGCCATCGTGGTCGAGGGCCTCGAGAGAACCGACCGCGCCGTCCTGCTCGATGTGCTCGCCTTGAAGGAGGGCGACCCGTTCTACGAGGAGCGGTTCGACGACCTCTGGGATCGCCTCGAGGACAGTGGCTATTTCGCCTTCGTGGATATGGACTACGAGGAGACGGCCCCGGGCGAGATCACCCTCTACGTGACCGTGGAGGAGGATAGAACCTTCCAGCTCTATCCCTGGCTCAAGTACGACCGTCGCTTCAAGTACCTATTGGGAATCGTGTTCCGCGATACAAACTTCCGCGGTAAGGGCGAGATCATCGACCTGCGCGCTTCCTTCTGGTACATCCAGCGCTACCGTGCCGCCTGGAAGCGATCCCGATTCCTGAACGTGCCCAGCCTGGAGGTTTCGCTGAACGGAGGCTACGAGAAGGGCGGGTTCGTGTTCCGCCCCACCCAATACACCTGGTGGGACGCCAGCGGCTGGCTGCGCTGGTATCCGGCCGGGTCCCTCTACCTCGAGGGTGGTCTGATCTACGGCGAGTTCCAGCAGCGCGACACCTTCACCGACCCCGCCCCCGACCGCGGCGGCGGACTGGGCCTGCCACTGACCTACGAGGCCGGCTGGCGCAAGCGCTGGATCCCCGGGCTCGCCATGGGCTGGGACGACCGTAGCAACAGGTACTATCCCTCCTACGGCGGGTACTACCGCGTCCAGGTGCGGTTCAACGAGAGCGACGACTTCCCCTCCTACACCGAATGGAGCGGGGACTTCCGCCAGTTCTTCTTGACCCCGTGGGAGCACATCATCGGTCTGCGCCTCTACGGCCGATCTGTGAGCGGGCCCACACCCTTCGAGGACTGGCGCTACTGGGGCGGCGAGGCAACGATCCGTGGTTACAGGTTCGCCTCCTTCGAGGGCGAGGAGGGATACCTGCTGACCCTCGAGTACCGCTGGCCCCTTTTCTCGATTCCCATCACAGCCGACGGCCAGCTGGTGGGCCTCGGCCTGCACTTCTTCGGCGACGGGGGCGAGACCTGGTTCCACGGCGCCTCGAGCCAGAAGATTCGCTGGAGTTTCGGCGGAGGTGCGCACCTGGCCCTGGCCACCATCCAGTTGCGCTTCGAGGTGGCCCACACGGAGGACGGCGACACCCGTTTCCAGTTCATGGACGTCTTCACCTTCTAGCGCGGAATAACTCGGGCTGTGACTGGCAGGTCCGGCGCCCATTTCATTACATATTGGCCTTGGGATGAGTGCCTGGATTACTCGTGATCGATCCCGACCGAACTGCTCGTTCGGGGGCTACAACATGAGACAGTGGTCTCGTGCCGGCCCCCAAGGATCACCAACAGGAGAAGCTTACGATGTCGTCCCGGGAGAAAATCGCCCTGACGAAGTTCGCCAAGAGCGCTGGTTGAGCTGCGAAACTGAGTCCGGGTGACTTGGCCTGCATCCTCGATTCCCTCGTCGCCGACAGTAACCCGGCCTTGCTGGTCGGGTTCGATACGTCGGACGACGCCGGCGTCTACCTGCTGGACGCCGAACGCGCCCTGGTGGCCACGGCGGATTTCATCACACCGGTGGTGGACGACCCGCGCATCTTCGGGGCCGTGGCGGCAGCCAACTCCCTGAGCGATGTCTACGCCATGGGCGGCCGTCCTCTGATGGCCATCAACCTGACCGGCTATCCCCAGGCGAACGTACCGGCCGAGGTGCTGGGCGAGATCCTCGCAGGTGCGGCCGATAAGTGCGCGGAGGCTGACTGCGTCGTGGCCGGCGGCCACACCGTGCGGGACGACGAGATCAAGTTCGGTCTGGCCGTGACCGGAATCGTCCACCCGGACCACATTCTCCGCAACATGACGGCCCGACCCGGCGACCGGCTCGTCCTGACCAAGCCGCTGGGCACCGGGGCCCTGGTGGCCGCCACCAAACAGGGCAAGTTGCACCTCGAAAGCCCCGGCTATACAGCACTGATCACGACCATGACCACCCTCAACAGGGCCGGCTTGTTGCTGGCCGCAATGGGCGCCAGCGCCGCCACCGACGTGACCGGCTTCGGCCTGACCGGTCACGCCCTGGAAATGTCACGGGCCGCCGGACTGACCTTCGTCATCGACACCACCACCTTGCCGTTGCTCCCCGACGCCGTGGCCCTGTGCGGAGCCGGCTTCACCTGCGGAGGCACCAAGGCCAACGCCGCCTTCACGCGCTCCAGCACACGCTACGCCGCGAGTGTGGACGAGGACATGAGTGGTCTGCTGAACGACCCTCAGACTTCGGGCGGCCTGCTCGTCACCGTGAGTGAGGAGAGATGCGGTTCACTGGTGGAGGCTGTCCTGGCCGACGGCGCGCTCTGCGCGGAGGTCATCGGAGAGGTCAGGGAGAGGAATTCCGGCGATCCCTACCTCGAGTTCGTCTGACCACGACCGTACCGCCCCCGCTCCGCTCACGTCTCACTACCACTGCACGGTCTCATGCGTTTTCTTCTTCTCCTTGACCGCGCAACCCTCGGTCAGGTCGACCCAGCCCACGAGTTGGTAGTAGGGCTGGCCGGTCCACTTCGGGCCGGGGACGTCACGGTTGACCACGTAGTAGATCGAGAGCCCCTCGATCATGATGGTGGTGGCCTGGGGGCGCTTGATCAGCAGGCACACCTGGTAAGCGCACCTCAGCGTGCCGGGGAAAGCCGTCTCTTTGCCCACGGACCGCCACGCCTCGACGGGCTCGAAATTCAGGATCTCGATCTCACTGATGGCCGGCAGTACCCGGCCGTCCTCCTTATGGACCGGGGCACCGGAGAACATGTTGGCGGCGATCGCCAGCTCATCCTCTCGTGTCAGACCATCCCTGGTCAACTCGAGGATTTCGACATCACACGGCTGAAAGACGAACCGGAAGTCCTGATGCAGGACCTCCGCGTAGCCAGGGAGATCCATCCCACCGTAGGCGGCCGCGAAGTTGGCCATCAGCTGTTCGGGGCTGTCGGGGGACGGGAAACGCCCCGGCTTTTCAGGCGTGCAGATGGTCGCGTTCTGGCTGCACCCGAGGACGAACACGAGCCAGGTGCAGAGCAAGACCGCACAGACGACTGTAACCATGTACCGCATCACGATACTCTCCTTGTTACGGTGGGGTCCCGTGAGGTCACGCGTCCATCTTCTCGGCCGCCCGAGCCGAGGTGGCTGCTGGGAGAGCGGGTGCGGTTTTAACGCCCTGGAAGGAGCCCGACCCCGCGCGCTCGGCGTGTGGGTGATCGTGGTCCTGCCAGACAAGGGTGGGGATGGTGATAGGACTCATCATGTAGTTAGGGAACGGAAGCGGACCGGTCAACCCGGACGGGAAAGGACATGACCTGTCCTACCTCGTCACTGCCTAAAGGTCCTCAGACTACCCGCCGATATAACAATCAAGACGATAAGTCTGCCCGCGAGCGGATGGCTCGGGGCGCAATGCAAGGAAAACAGTGTAGTGACACCCACAACTATGTCCCTGCGGGAGATCCACCCCCGGGAGTTGAAGGGGTTGGTCAAGGAGATCCCGACCCTGCCGGTCATCTACCAGCAGCTCTTCCGGATGATGCAAGATCCCGATGTCTCCGTGCCCGATCTGGCTGAGGTGATATCCCAGGACCAGTCGCTCACGGCCAAGATCCTCCACCTGGTGAACTCGGCCTTCTACGGTGTCAAAAAGGAGATCAAGACTATCAACCGTGCCGTGATCATCCTGGGCTTCTCGGCGGTGCGGAGCGCCGCGCTGGCCATAAGCGTCTTCGACTACTTCAAAGGGAATGACCCCTCCGAACAGTGCAGCTTGGAGAAATTCTGGGAACACAGTATCGCCGTGGCCGGCATCTGCAAGGTTCTCACTCAGAAGACCAACTTGCAACTGGGCGAAGAAGCCTTCGTGGTGGGTCTGTTGCACGACACCGGCAAGCTGGTCATGAAGAAGTACTTCCCCGCGGATTTCACGGAGCTGGGCCGGCACCTACTGGTCAACGAGAGGAACTGGTACGAGGGAGAGCGGGAGATCTTCAAGGTCGATCACGCCGTCATTGGGAAGACCGTTTTCCGCTACTGGAATTTTCCCGCTTGCATCGTCGAGGCCATCCACCTGCACCACACCCCCACGGCAGGGGCATCTTACCCTCAACTGAGCGCCCTGGTCCACCTGGCCGACTACCTCTCCTACCAGCTGGAAATGGGCTCGCCCCTGAGCCGGCCACCGTCGGCCTGTGACGACGAGGCCCTGACAATTCTTGGTCTTTCCCTGGAACAGTCCCTCTTCCACCTGCCGGAGTGCGAGGAAGAGGTCTGCAAGGCCATGTCCATTCTGGACCTCGTGAGGTGAACGGAACCGTTCGTCCCCTCGACGCCTCCTGACACATTCGGCCAGCGCTTTAATCCGGGTTAAACCATCCCCAAACACCACTCGTCCGTACCACTGGACGAAACGGTTCCTGCAGCGCATACTCAACTGTTGCGTGCCCCTGGCCGCCAGGGACGGAAACCGCACCATCACCATCGACTGGACCGAGTCGTGGAAGTCAAGCTTCTCTGCGTGGGCGACATGCACCTGGGCCGGCTACCCGCGCGGCTGCCCGACAGCCTCGCCGGGTCCCCACTCGACCCCCACGAGCTGGGACCGGCGGCCGCGTGGAGTCGGACGGTGGAGTACGCCTGCCGCGAGGGCGTAGACGTCGTGGTTCTGGCCGGTGACGTGGTCGAGTCGGACAACGCCCGCTTCGAGGCGTTCGGCCCCCTCCAGAGTGGCGTCGAGAAACTGCTGGCGGCGGGGATCGACGTCTGTGCCGTGGCGGGCAACCACGACACCGACACTCTGCCCCGCCTGGCCGCCTTGATGGACGGCTTCCACTTGCTGGGTGAGGGCGGCCGTTGGAGTGATCACGTCGTCCGGCGCGAGGGACAAGAGCTGGCTCGCCTGGTCGGCTGGTCCTTCCCCGGGCGAGAGGTGACGGCGAACCCCTTGACCACCGGCCTGCCTCCCTCAGGTCTGTCCTGCCCCTCATTCGGCGTTCTGCACTGCGATCTCTACGACACGGGCAGCCGCTATGCGCCGGTACGCCGGCAGGAGCTGGCAGACACCGGGCTGGACGGGTGGTTTCTGGGACACATACACAAACCGACATTGACGCCGGAAGGTCCCCCGCTGGGTTACCTGGGGTCCCTGGTGGGACTGGATCCCACGGAAACCGGACGCCACGGCCCCTGGCTGGTCAGGGTCGACGCGCAAGGCACACCACGCCTGGAGCAGCTCCTGTTGGCTCCGTTGCGCTGGGAGGAGACCGAGGCGGCAGTCGACTGTCTGGAAGAAACTGCGGCTGACCTCCAGTCCCTTCTCGTCGCGGCCTTGAAAGAGACCCAAGGCCGCCTGGCCGCCGAGTTGGACGAGACGGCGGTAGTGGGTTGCCGGGTTCGCCTGACCGGCCGCACGCCGCTTCACCGGGAACTCACGCGACTCCTGACCGAAATGAATGCGCGCCAAGACATTGTGGAGGTTTCCAGCGAGCGGATCACCTTCTTCGTCGAGAAGATCATCGATCGTTCGGCCCCGGCCTACGATCTGGCGGAGTTGGCGGCCGGACACGATCCGCCCGCGCTCCTGGCCAGTGACCTGTTGGTATTGCAGTCCGGTGACGATAGCGCCGTCGAACTCATTGCCACTGCGCGGGCGGAGCTGAACCGCGCCGCCGACCACTCCAATTTCGCCGTACTGGAACGGGACGAGGTGGACGACGACCGCATACGCCAATTTCTACTGCGGGCCGGGAATCACGCCCTGGATGAACTGCTCGCCCAGCAGGAGGGTGACTGGTGAGGCTTCGCAAGCTGCACATCCACCGCATGCCCGGCATCGATACTCCCTTCGCTGTGGAGGCGAAGCCGGGCCTGAACCTCATCAAAGGACCCAACGGATCGGGAAAGTCGACCATCTGCCAAGCCGTCCGTCACCTCCTGTGGCCACGGGAAGAGTCGCCCACTTGGCTGGACCTGCAGAGCTGGTGGGAGGATGACGGGGACGAACTCCACGCCACGCGGCAAGGCTTGGCCGACACCCGGTGGCAACGGAATGGTGTGGACGTTCCGGCGCCGAACCTGCCCCAGGGGCACACGGCTCGCTCGTACCGTCTGGGACTGCTGGATCTCGTCAAGAAGAAGGCCGACCTCGACGACGCGGGCCTGGCCACCCGCATCCGCAGTCTCATGGCCGGGGGCTACGATCTGGACCGGGTCGCCGGCGAACAGTTCCAGACCTCCAAGCGCGTGGCCGAGAGTGAGGTCAAGGAGGTGCGTTCGCATAGTCAACGGCTCCGGAAACTCCAGTCAGCGCGGCGCGAGCTGGAGCGTCAGGAGGAATCCCTGGCATCCTTACAAGGAGAACGGGAATCCTGCCTCCGGGCCCGGACCCGCCTGACACTGTGGCGCCGTGCCGCAGAGGTGGCGGACAGTCGCGAGGCGCTGGTGTGCGCCCGGGCGAAGGTCGAGGCCTTCCCCGCAAGTCTGACCCACCTGAAGGGCGACGAGGATGAGGAGTTACGGCAGCTGGAGGCCGACCTGGACCAGGCCGCAGCCGCACGGGACCGCTGCCACGAAGCGATTGCCGAGGCGGAACGGTTCATCAAGGCAGCGGATCTGCAAGCAGGAGTGTTGCCCCAGACAGAGCTGGACACCTGGAGAGAGCGGATCCGCGAGCTCAAGGATACCCACCACAAACTGGTTCAGGCCT